>JAICUZ010000288.1 GCA_025935595.1 Burkholderiales bacterium | reverse complement strand
CTCGAGGCGGCCGCGCCGTTTTCGCACTCGCCTCAGGTCAGAAGCCGGCGCATTGCCCGGAGGCGAAGCCGGTGTTGTCGTTGAACGTGAGGCCGCCGTTGATCGTCGAGAAGTGGATCTGGACCGAGGCCGCGCCGCCGCGCACAGAAAGGCGCCAGCGCGGGGGCCGCAGAAAGACGAAGCATTCCTAGCCCTCTCCAGTAGCTGATCGGAAGGTGCTGATACCCACCTCGCGAGGTCAAACGGGGAACCGTCGCTCAAGCACGGCTCGACCTGCGCCGATGAGGGCGGTGTGGACGCTCCCTGCCGCACGAAGGCAGCTGATCTCGCGAACCTGCGGGAGCGGCTCGACCACCTGGAACGGCGCCGCATCGCGACGCTCGGGCAGCCGGCGGTCGTTCTGAGCGCCTCGGGACGCCGGCAGCTCGAGGCGATGCGGTTCGAGCTCGCCGAGGTGGAGCGCCACCTCGCACAGCTCGAGGTCGAGCCCTAGCAGCTCGGATCAGAGGGCCCGCCTGGATTCGAACCAGGGACCAAGGAATTATGAGTTCCCTGCTCTGACCGCTGAGCTACGGGCCCGTGCGGTCGAGCGTACCGCGGGAGGCGTCGGGCGACCGGCGCCGACCGGTTACACTCGCCGCCGATGAAGGTGTTCCAGGCGGAGCGCGAGTTCACCACCACGGGCGGCCTCCACGTCACCGACATCACCGACGACGTCGCGGAGATCGTCCGCGAGTCGGGCGTGCAGGACGGCATCTGCCTCGTCTACTCGCCGCACACGACGTGCTGCGTCCGGGTGAACGAATACGAGCGCGGCATGTTCGAGGACTTCGGGACGCTGCTGCGCCGGCTCGTCCCGCACGAGACCTACTACGCGCACGACGATTGGGACCGCCGCACCGAGAACATCTGCGAGGAGGACATGGAGCAGCCGAACGGCCACGCGCACTGCATGTCGATGATCCTCGGCTCTGCCGGCGAATCCATTCCGGTCGGCGAGGGCGAGCTCTGCCTCGGCACGTGGCAGCGGGTGCTATTCATCGAGCTCGACCGGTCGCGCCCGCGGCGCTGGCTCTGCAAGGTCGTCGGTTCGTAGCGACCGCGCCTCGAGCTCGAAGATCCAGAAGTCGCGGCCCGTGACGTGCACGGCGACGTTGTACACCGGCACGCCTTCGACTTCGCCTTCGAACGAGCCGTGATGCGCATGGCCGTGGACGACGAGGTCCGGTCGGTGACGGCGGATCGGCCCGGCCAGCCGGTCTGCGCCGAGCACGAGCCACAAGCGCTCGGGCTCACCGATCAACGTGGCCTCGACCGGCGAGTAGTGCAGCAACGCGATGCGAATTCCGCACGGTTCGATCGCCGCGAGGCTCTGGTCGAGGCCGTCGACGTCGCGCGTCGTCTCCGCGTACGCCTCGCGGAAGAGCGGCTCGCCGAAGTTCGCCCACTGCTGCGCGAACCCGCCGACGAAGCCCTTCACGCCCGCGACACCGACGCTCACACCACAGACCGGCAGGATCGTGTGCGAGCGATCGAGGATCACCACGCCTGCCTCGCTGAGCGCGCGACGAAGATCGTCGGGCCGGTCGGACTGCCAGTCGTGGTTGCCGAGGACCGCGACGACCGGGATCTCCAACTCACGGCACGCGTCTGCAACGACGCACACCTCGTCCACCTGACCGTGCTGCGTGAGGTCACCCGCGAGCAGGACCAGGTCGGCCTGCTCACCGACGCGCTCGAACGCCTCGCGCACACGGTCGCCGTCCCCTGCGCCGGCATGGATGTCGCCTGCGGCTGCAACACGAATCGTCGTCATGCGTCCTACATACCCGGGATTGGCGGACGCACTCCGCGGGAACCCGACACGCCCTGTGTCTCTCGATGCGCAGTTCGAGCAGATCCTCGCCGCGATGAAGGCTGCCGCCGCCGCCCTTCGCGACGGGGGCATCCCGTTCGCCCTCGCGGGCGGCCTCGCGGTCTACGCACGCGGCGGCCCGCCGACCGAGCACGACGTCGACTTCCTGATCCGGGAGGAGGACGTCGGGCGCGCGGTCGAGCTCCTCGGCGCAGCAGGGTTCCGCGCGGAGCGTCCACCTGAGGGCTGGCTCTACAAGGTGTACGACGAGAACGACTCGATGATCGACCTGATCTTCGCGCCGAACAACCGGCCCGAGCGCGTGGCCGCGATCCTCGACCGGGCGACCGACCTCGAGGTCTACGCGATCACCTTGCCGGTGATGACGGCGACGGACGTCCTCGAGTCCAAGCTACGCACGATCAAGGAGCACGAGGCGAGCTACGACGACGTGCTCGAGATCGCGCGAACCTGTCGCGAGCAGATCGAGTGGGAGACGTTGCGCGCGCACGTCGACGACTCGCCGTATGCCAAGGCGTTCTTCACGCTCGCGGACGAGCTTGGCCTGACACGCTAGGCGGCGCGGATCGCGGCGATCTCGCGCCGCTCGGCCAGGCGGCGAAGCGCTTCCTTCTCGAGCTGGCGCACCCGCTCGCGGGTGATGCCCATGATCCGGCCAATCTCCTCGAGCGACTTCGGGTCGGCGGCGCCCGACAACCCATAGCGCAGGTTGATGATCTCCTGCTCGCGTGTCGACAGCTCCGCGATCGCGTCGTGCAGCGCCCGCTCCGTCAGCTCCACTTCGACCTGCTCGTCCGGTGTGCGCTCGTCACTCGCGACGAGATCGCCGAACGACGCCGACTCGTCCTCGCCGACGGGCTTGTCGAGCGATGCGACCGCGCGCGCAGCCGAACGCACCTCGCGAACCTGCTTCACCGGCAGCTTCGCCGCATCGGCAACCTCTTCGTCGGTCGGAGGACGCTCGAGCTTCGCGACGAGCGTTCGCTCCGCCCGCGTGATCCGCTGCTCGCGCTCGACGATGTGGACGGGGATACGGATCGTGCGCGCCTTGTTCGCCACGCCGCGCTGCACGGCCTGCCGGATCCACCACGTCGCGTACGTCGAGAACTTGAATCCCTTCCGCCAGTCGAACTTCTCGGCCGCGCGGATGAGCCCGATGATCCCCTCCTGGATCAGGTCGAGCAGCGTGAGGCCGTGGCCCTGATAGCGCTTCGCGATCGACACCACGAGCCGCAAGTTCGAGTTGACGAGCAGATCCTTGGCCGACTTGTCGCCGTCCTCGATGCGCTTCGCGAGCCCCACCTCCTGCGCGGCGGTGAGCAGTGGATAGCGGCCCGCCTCGTTAAGGAAGAGCTGCAGAGAGTCGGTGGTCGCAGCCGCTACCTGCGGGTTCGTGTAGGTGACGTCTTCCTCGATCGCGCGTGAGCAGTCGTCGGTCACCTCGATCCCGGCGGACTCGATGCGATCGAGCAGGTTCTCAATCTCCTCCTCGTCGAGCTCGAGCCGCGCGGCGAGCTCCGACAGCTCGCTCG
>JAICUZ010000197.1 GCA_025935595.1 Burkholderiales bacterium | reverse complement strand
GGGCGTCTACCGCTACTACGAGCTCGCGAAGCGGGCCGAGTGGCAGGTGCGCGACCTGCCGTGGGGCGAGATCGCGCCGATCCCCGAGTACAGCGGGTCGCCGCAGAAGCTCGCGCGCCGGCGCGACCTCTGGCGGTCCGTGATCACGCAGCAGCTCCAGGCCGACGAGCTCGCGGTCGAGATGGCGACGCAGCTGTTCTCGATCGCGCCCGATCACGAGGCGAAGCTCTACTACACGACGATGGTGCAGGACGAGTCGCGCCACACCGAGGCGTGGCTGAAGCTGATCGCCGAGTCCGGCGGCATGGCGGAACGCGACCCGCACCTCGACCAGCTCGCCCACATGACGCTCGATGCCGACACGCTCGAGGAGAAGGTCTTCGTGATGCAGGTGTTCTACGAGCGGCTGATCATCCCGCGGTTCCGGATGATCGCGCGGTCTTCACGCGGCACGATTCTCGAGGATCTCTGCAACCGGCTCACGATCGACGACGGCATCCACCACGGCGCCGGCATGGCGTACGAGCGCGTGCTCCTCGAGGGGGCGGGCCGTTCCGTGCACCTCAAGCTGATCGACGCGGCGAATCGGATGCTGCCGCTCTTCACGCAGCACGCGTTGTGGCGGCCGAAGGCGCGCGAGTTCATCGGCGCGCTGATGCGCGAGACGGACATCCGCATGCTCAAGGAAGACCTGGAACAGGGCGTCCGGCTCGCGAACTCGCTCGGCATCGACGTCAGCGACATCGAGCTCCCGGCCGACCTGCACTAGGACTAGGACTGCTGCAGGATGAGGCGCTTGCCGCCGCGCAGCGCCAGCACGTCCTCCACGAGCGCCCGCTTCGAGCCCAGCGCAAGCTCGTCACCCGGAGCGGGCGGATCTTCGAGCTGGATCCGGCCGGTCGCAATCACCGCCCCGTCGCGCCGAAGCTCGTACTCGTAGTCGGCCGCCGCAGCCACCGCGGGAATGTACCTCGTCCGTCTAGGCTCGCCCCATGACCGATCTCACCTACACCGGCGGCTGCAACTGCGGCGGCGTGCGCTTCGAGATCGACGGGCCGCTCGACGGGCATGCGTCGTACTGCCACTGCACGCGCTGCCAGCGCCGGACCGGCACGGCGGCGTCGGCCCAGGTTCGGGTCTCGAGCAGCGCCTTCCGGCTCGTCTCGGGCGAGGAGCTCGTGGGCGAGTGGGCGCCGCCCGACGGCTGGCCGAAATGCTTCTGCAGGGCGTGCGGGAGCGCGCTCTGGAGCCGCGATCCGTCGGGCGAGGTGATGGGCGTCCGGTTCGGCGCGTTCGACGAAGATCCCGGCGTTCGCCCGCAATTCCGCCAGTACGTCGCGTACGCCGCGGCGTGGGAACCGATCCCGGACGACGGTCTGCCGCGGTTCCCCGAACGCCGCACGGCGTAGTGCCGCGGACAAGGCAATCGGCGACCGTCCTCAAGGCGCGGATCGCGGAGCTCGAGCGTGAGCGCGAGCTCCTGAACTCGATCGCGAACTTCGCGCCGAGCCTCATCTGCCTGGTCGACGCCGAGGGGCGGGTCCGACCGTTCACGACCAACAAGGCATTCGAGCGGACCCTCGGGTACCGCCCGCACGAGACCGGCGGCGTCCTCTTCTGGGAACGCTACGTCGCCGACGGTGAACGGGCCGAGGCGCGTGACTGCATCCTCTCCGCGATCCGGTCCGGGGCGCCCGCCGAGTCGGAGGGCCGTTGGGTGCAACGCGACGGCAGCGAGATCGACGTCGCCTGGTCGTGCACCTCGCTCCCCAAGATCCAGAGCGGCCCGGTGTGGTTGATCGCGGGCACCGACATCACCGACCGCAAGCGGCACGAGGCGGAGGTGCGTCGCTCCCGGTCGCGTATCGTCGCCGCGGCCGACGACGCGCGGCGACGGATCGAGCGGAACCTGCACGACGGCGCGCAGCAGCGGCTGATCGCACTGCTGCTCCGGCTACGGAGCGCGCAGCGTGGGACGGTGCCCCCGGAGGCGGCGGTCGAAGGCGCCGTCACCGAGCTCGCAGCGGCGGTGAAGGAGCTGCGTGAGCTGGCGCAGGGAATCCATCCGTCGGCGCTCAGCGAGCGCGGGCTCGCCGCGGCGCTTCGCATCGTTGCTGCGCGCGCGCCGGTACGCGTCGAGCTCGACGTCACGTCGACGCCGCTCGAGACGAACATCAGCGTCGCTGCGTACTACATCGTCAGCGAAGCGTTGAACAACGTCGCGAAGTACGCGGAGGCGACGCGCGCCGCGGTCCGCGTCCGCGAGACGGAGCGTGCGCTGATCGTCGTCGTCGAGGACGACGGCAAGGGCGGGGCGGACCCCTCGGCCGGCACGGGGCTGAGCGGTCTCGCGGACCGCGTCGCATCGTTCGAGGGCCGGCTCGAGATCGACAGCCCGATCGACGGCGGCACGCGCGTGCGGGCCGAGCTGCCGTTCTCCTAGAGGGCCTCTTAGGCCGAGGCGATCGGCCTCCCGACGACGAACGCTTCCTTCAACCCGGGCGCGAGCTCCTGGAACTCCGCGTCGGCCTGGACGCAGAGTGCATCCAGTGTCTTCGAGAAGAAGCAGCGTGCGGCCGCCGCCAGGACCACGTCCATGATGTCCGCGTCCGCGAGCCCGAGGTCGCGAAGACGTTGCAGGTCGTCTTGCGTGATCGAGGTCGCGTCGACGACGACACGCTCGGCGAGATCCATGACGGCGAGGTCGACCGCGTCGAGCGCGTCTTCCCGATTGCCTGCGATCGCGAGGATGTCCTCGCCCAGGTCGTCCTGGAGCACGTTGCCGTGCATGATGGAGCAGTAGGTCGAGCGAAGACGCCGCGCGGCGGCGAAGGTGACGAGCTCGTACCGGCGCATGTCCATGTTCGCGGTGACGGCGCCGACGAGGTCACGCCACGCGGCGTAGACGTCGGGGCGCTCTTCGAAGGCGCGTTCCAGGTTTCTAGGCATGGCGGAAGTCTAGGATCGCGGCATGTGCTTCGACTCAGATTCCGAACCGCCGATCCCACGCATCGCGGGCGCCGCCGTCTCGCACGACGACCTGACACTCACCTCCGCCGACGGCACGGAGCTCGCGGCGTTCCTCGCGACGCCCGACGGGCCGGCGACGAGCGGCGTCGTGATCCTGCCCGACGTCCGCGGCCTGTACCACTTCTACGAAGAGCTCGCACTCCGTTTCGCCGAACGCGGCTACCCGGCGATCGCCGTCGACTACTTCGGCCGCACCGCCGGCGCCGCGAAGCGGGACGACGGGTTCGAGTACATGCCGCACGTCGACCAGACGACGGACGCGGACGTGCAGACCGACACGGCGGCCGGAGTAGCCACGCTGCGCGAGCTCGGTGTCACCTCGGTGTTCACCGTCGGCTTCTGCTTCGGAGGGCGGGCCTCGTGGGTCGCGGCCGCGTCGGGTCACGGCCTTGCCGGCGCGGTCGGCTTCTACGGCGGTCCGACCCGCGAGCGCGGCGGCGCGAGCCCGGTCGCACGTGCGGCACAGATGGAGTGCCCGATCCTCGCCCTGCAGGCAGGCGCAGACCCCCACATCACCGCAGAGGACAACGCAGCCTTCGGCGCGGCGCTGACGAAAGCGGGCATCGAGCACGAGATCGTTTCCTACGACGGCGCGCCCCACAGCTTCTTCGACCGCAAGCAGTCGGAGTTCCAGGCGGACTCCGACGACGCCTGGCGGCGCACGCTCGAGTTCATCGCCGCACACGCGTGATCCTCGCGATCGACCAGGGCACGACCGGGACGACGTGCCTGGCCCTGGACGACGACCTCCGCGTCACGGGCCGCGGCTACCGCGAGCTGCCGCAGCACTTCCCGCGGCCGGGCTGGGTCGAGCACGACCCGGACGAGATCTGGGCGACCGTCACGGAGTCGGCGCGCGACGCAGGCGGCGAGCCGACGGTGGTGGCGATCACGAACCAGCGGGAGACGACGCTCCTCTGGGACCGCGCGACCGGGAAGCCCGTCGCCCCCGCGATCGTCTGGCAGGACCGGCGCACCGCCGAACGCTGCCGCGCACTCGACGCGGACCTCATCCGCCGTAAGACCGGGCTCGTCCCCGATCCGTACTTCTCGGCGACCAAGCTCGAGTGGTTGCTCCGTGAGCACGCGCGCGACGGGCTCGCGTTCGGCACCGTCGACAGCTTCCTCGTGTGGCGGCTGACCGGCGGTGAGCAGCACGTGATCGACGTGACGAACGCATCGCGGACGATGCTCGTCGATCTCGAGACGCTCGACTGGGACGACGAGCTGCTCACACTCTTCGGCATCCCGCGCGACCTGCTGCCCCGCATCGTCGGCTCTGCAGAGTCGGTCGGTGAAGGCGAGCTGAACGGCCGAACGCTCGAGATCCGCGGCATCGCCGGCGACCAGCAGGCAGCGCTCTACGGGCAGGGCTGCCACGCGTCCGGAGACGGGAAGGCGACGTACGGGACGGGGAGCTTCGTGCTCGTCCACACCGGCGACGACGCGAGCGCGCCGCCGGCAGGGCTCCTGAAGACGGCCGCCGCCGACGGTTACGCGCTGGAAGGAGCGGTACTCACGAGCGGGGCGGCGGTGCAGTGGCTCCGGGACGGGCTCGGGCTCATCGGCTCGGCCGCCGAGACCGAGGCGCTCGCGGCAAGCGTCCCGGACACCGGCGGTGTCCACTTCGTGCCCGCGCTCACGGGGCTCGGCAGCCCGTGGTGGGATTCGGACGCGCGCGGTCTCGTCACCGGGCTGACGCGCGGCACGACGACGGCGCATCTCGTCCGCGCCGCGCTCGAGGCGATCGCGCATCAGGTTGCCGACGTCGTCGACGCGCTTCCCGACGCGCCGCGCGTTCTCCGCGCCGACGGCGGCGCCACGGCGAACGCGTTCCTGATGCAGTTCCAGGCCGACCTGCTCCAGGCACCGGTCGAGGTCGCGGTGGAGCGGGAGACGACCGCGCTCGGCGCCGCCGCGCTGGCGGCCGGACGGGAAACCGGGGTGGGGGTCGGTGCGGTATACGAGCCGAAACGGTCCCTTGACGAGGTCGCGGAACGACGCGCAGGCTGGCGTTTGGCCCTCGACTTAACGAGAAGTTCTTAGGTCCAGCCGTCATCCTTCCGGGAAGACGGAACCCGAGCGAGGAGGACGCATGGACGGGACGAAGCTCGAGC
>JAICUZ010000128.1 GCA_025935595.1 Burkholderiales bacterium | reverse complement strand
CGTAGTAGTTGCCGGTCTTCCAGGTGCCGTTCATCGCCGCCTTGGTCCGCTTCAGGTAGTACGGCCCCCAGTTGTAGACCGCCGCGGTGAGCCACTGCTTCGGCGCGAAGGTCTGCGCGTTCGAGTCGTAGCCGACCCACGGGACGCCGACCGTCTTCGCGTACTGGCCGGTCGACGGGCTGTCCACGTTCTGGCCGAGCACGTCGGCGCCGGCTGCCTTCAGGTTCTCGGCTGCCTTCTTCTCCTTCGCCGGGTCGAACCACGAGTTCGTCCACACGATCCGCACCTTCGCGCCCGGATGCGCCTTCTGGACGCCGAGTGCGAACGCGTTCGTGTGCCGAATCACCTCGGGGATCGCGAACGGGACGACGTAGCCGACGGTGCCGCTCTTCGTCGCCGCTCCGGCCGCGATGCCGGAGAGGTAGATCGCGTCCTCACCCGCGCCGTAGTACTCCGCCATGTTCGGGAGCATCTTCGTGCCGGTCGCCATCTCGAACTTGACGTCCGGATGCTTCTTCGCGGCCGCGTACATCGCGTCCTGGTACCCGAACGACGTCGCGAAGATGATCTTGTTGCCGTCGCGAATGAGCTGCTCGATCACCTGAGCGACCTGCGGCCCTTCCGGGACGTTCTCCTTGTAGGTGGTCTGAACCTTGGAGCCGAGCATCTTCTGGACGTACAGCCGGCCCTGGTCGTGCGCCTGTGACCAACCGCCGTCGTTGTGCGGCCCGACGTAGATCCACGCCGCCTTGAACGCCGCGGACGACTTCGCCGAGCCGGGCGACGTCCCGAGGGCGAGCACCGCGGCGAGCGCCGCGACCACGAGCACGATCGCGCCGAGCGCGAGCTTCCTGTTCAGCACTATTCCTCTCCTTGCGCCGTTTTGCCGGGGGGAAGGTCGAATCTAACCGACCTTCCGGCGGCCTTCTAGGCCTCTGTCGGAAGCCCCTGCAGAACGGGGTCTTTCGCGCTCCAAGGGAACGTGATCCAGCGGTCCGTCCGGCGCCAGACGTACTCGCAGTTGACCATCGAGCGGGACTTCTCGTAGAGCACCGCGCACCGCACCTCGGCCACCTTGCCGGCGCAGAACTCCTGGACGAGCTGCAAGGTCGCGCCCGTGTCCGCGACGTCGTCGGCGACCAGCACCTTGAAGTCGGCGAAGTCGATGAGGTCGGGAACGGGCGGCAGGATCATCGGCATGTCGAGCCGCTCGTCGACGCCGGTATAGAACTCCACGTTCATCGTGAACGTGTTCTTGACGCCGAGCGCGTAGCCGATCGCGCCGGCGACGAGCAGCCCGCCGCGGGCGATTCCCAGGATCATGTCGGGCACCCAGCCGTCGGCGGCGATCGTCTCGGCGAGCTCACGCGCTCCCGTCCCGAGGTCGTCCCACGTCATGACCTCACGTTCGTTCACCGCGTGAGCCTATCGAGTGCAGCTGTGAGCACACCGATCGCGAGCTCGATGTCCTCTTCGCTCGACAGCTCGTCGGGATGATGGGACACGCCGCCGTTGAGCGACCGAACGAAGAGCATCGACGCGTTCGGCACGAACATCGCGTCGTGACCGGCGCCGGAGACGAGCCGTGGCGCCTCGGGCAGGACTGCAGCGAACGCGTCGCCCATCGGTGTCGGATCACGGATCCAGCGCGGCTCGAAGCCGATGTCCGCGACGAGCTTCCGGAGCCGGTCGGGATCGGCGGAGCGCGCATCGATCGCGACGGTCACGCGCGCCGGGACGACGTTGCCCGCGTTGGGCTCGACCTCGATCGCGCCCACGGTCGCGACCGTGTCGTCGCCCGCGGAGTCGTGGACGTGGAGGATGAACCGCGCGGCGTCGACGAGCGCATCGCTCCTCATGGCCATCGGCGTCGTGCCCGCGTGGTCGGCGCGGCCCTCGAACACCTTGCTGCCACGTGCCTGGCCGCCGATCGCCGTGACGACGCCGAGCGGCTCCCCGAGCCGCTCCAGGACCGGCCCCTGCTCGATGTGCACCTCGAGATAGGCGTCGGGCGTCGACTCGATCCGCATGCTCCCGAGCGGGCCCGTCTCTTCGGCGCGAAACGCGACGACGGCGAGCGGCCGGTCGCGCAGCCGGTCGGCCGCTTCGATCGCGGCGACGACGCCGAGCGCCCCGTCGAAGCGGCCGGCGGTCGGAACGCTGTCGAGATGCGAGCCCGCCCACACTCGCGCCTCGCCGCGGGAGCCGAACAGGTTGCCCGCGCCGTCGCGCGTGATCTCGAGCCCTGCGTCGCGCATCCAGCCGGCGGCGAGCTCGTGCGCGGCGTCCTCTTCGGGCGAGTACGCGGCGCGATGCTGCGCAATCGCATACACGGCCTCCAACCGCTCGAGTGCGCGACCGGTCACTCGGGCAATGCTAGGAGCACTCGCCAGCCGGCGAGGGTGAGACCCGCACAGGCAACGAACCCGCACCACCATGATGTTGCGCCGACGAGCACGCCGAACAGGCCCGGGTAGATCGCGCCACTGCCGTTCAGCAGCGACTGCTGGAGCCCGATCGCAGCACCGGATCGGCGATGCCCCGCGACTTCGACCGCGGCGGCGAACGACAGGCCGTTCCAGCTCATCGACAGGACGCCGGCGATGACGAGCGCCGGGATGAAGACGATGAGCGGCGAGGAGAGCAACGCTGCGGAGATGCAGACGAAGACGACGACCGCGAGCGCGATCAGCCGCAACGGCCGGAGGCGGCTGCCGGCGAGGTCGGACCAGCGGCCGGCCGTGATGCGCGCCGCGATCCCGAGCAGCTGCACGACGGCGAGCACGGCCGCCGCATGACCCGGAGACAGACCGCGATGGTCGTGCAGGAGCAGAACGGTGAAGCCGACGACGCACATCTGCGGCGCGAGCACGAGAGCGCTCCCGATCGAGATCCGCCAGAGTCGTCGATCCCGAAGCGGTGCGACGTCCGTGGCGTCGCCACCGTCGGGCAGTGGGATGTCGCGCAACACGAGCGCGCCGAGGAGCGCAGCCACGACGCAGGCGGTGCCCATCGTCGCGAAGCCCCACCCGATCCCGCCGTGCTGCACGATCGGCGGCAGGGCGAGCGACGCTGCGAACCCGCTGATCGGGATCGCTGTCTGCCTGATGCCGAGCGCGAGCCCTCGCTGCGAGCCCGGGAACCACGCCATCACCGCTCGCCCGCTCGCCGACTGCACGCTCGCGCCGCTGAACCCGGCGAGCATGAGCAGCAGGAGCAGCGCATGGAACGTCCCGGCCCGCGACGCTCCGAGCAGCGCAAGGCCACAGCCGCCGACGCCGGCAAGCAGCACCCACCGCTCGCCGATGCGGTCGGTCGCGAGGCCCCACGGGATCAGCGAGACGACGGAGCCGGCGAGCGACGCTGAGATGATGACCCCGGTTTGACCGAGCGACAGGTGGAACTCGTCGCGAAGCGACGGGGCCATCACCGCGACCCCGAACCAGATCGCGGAGTACGCCGCCTGCGCGAGCGTCCCGGCGGCGAGGACGACCCAGCGAGTCGGGATCAACGGCTGGAGATCAGCTCCGACACCCGCACCTGCTCGGTGAGGAGCCGCCGGAACCGTGCCGGATCACCGCCGACGTACGCGTTGCAGAGCTCGCGGCCCGCGGAGTACGTGATCGTGTACGCGCGCCACGTGGGGTCGGTCACGAAGCGAATCGTCTGCGCCGCCTGCTCTGGCGTGTTCAGCGTCCAGTGCTGGACGTACTCCTGCGCCGCCTCGTGCGACACGCCGTCCTCGAAGATCATCAGCGCGGCGTTGAGGCCGACCGTGCCCAGCCGGTCGATCTGCTCGCTGATCTTCGCCCCGAGCACCGGATCGGCGAGCTCGACACCGTGGCGGCGGATGATCGCGTACGCCTCTTCACGCGACGACTCGTCGAGGATGACGTCGGCGCCGACCTCGGCGATGCCCTCGCTCAGCACGGCGACCGGCGTCGGGACGAGCGCGATCGTCTCCTCGAGGCAACCGTGGTCGCGCACGAGCAACTGCTCCTTCAACGCGCCTTCGGTGTGGTGGCCGGGATACACCTCGTGACTGGCGAGATGGATCAGGTCGAGCCCGGTCGTCGGCAGGTCGGTGTTGAGCACCACCCGGCTCGACAGGTTGCCGAGGTAGTAGTTGAACGCCCACCACGGCTCGTCCGTGACCGGCTCGAACGCGGCACGCTCGCCGTCGGGCAGCGCGACGAGGTCGTGCGTGCGCGCCCGCAGCAGCGGCAGCAGGTCGTCGAGCACCGCGACGGCCCTGTCACCCGGGCAGAGATGGCGGTCGCGCCAGGCGCGCCGCCGCTCGTCGAGCGGGCCGTCGCCCGGAAGGAGCGCGTCGAGCTCGGCGTGCACGTCCTCGAAGACCGAGTCGGGCGTCCGCTCCGGACGGACGCCGTAGCTCCCTTCGACCTCGTCGCTGTACGACATCTGCTCCCCGGCCAGCACACGCGCGTACGTCCAGCAACCATGCACGAGGTCGCGCAGGTAGCCGTCGTCGAGCGAGTCTCGAAGCGCGGCCGCGTCCTCGACGAGCTGCGCCGGAGCGACCGGCTCCTCGGCGTCGACCTGCTCCTTCAGCTCGGCCGGGCCGTAATAGGAGTCGACGAGCCCGTCGACGTGGCGCCCGAGCCGCAGCCCGAGCTGGAGATAGCTCTCAGCCGCCGTCATCGCTCGAACAGCGCCGCTTGTCCCTGGCCCACACCGACACACATCGTGACGATCCCGCGACGACCTCGGCGGCGCCGAAGCTCGTGCAACAGCGACACGACGAGCCGCGCGCCGCTCATCCCGAGCGGATGCCCGATCGCGATCGCGCCGCCGTTCACGTTCAGACGCTCCTCGTCGATCCCGAGCTCGCGCGCGACCGCGACGGACTGTGACGCGAACGCCTCGTTCAACTCGACGAGGTCGACGTCGCCGATCGTGATCCCGGCGCGCTCGAGCAGCTTGCGGACGGCGGGCACCGGCCCGATTCCCATCACGCGCGGATCGACACCGGCGACGGCCGAAGAGACGAAGGTGCCGATCGGCTCGATGCCCAGTGCGCGCGCCTTCTCCTCGGACGCGACGACGACCGCCGCTGCGCCGTCGTTCAGCCCGGACGAGTTGCCCGCAGTGACCGTGCCGCCGGTGCGGAACGCCGGCTTCAGCGACGCGAGCTTCTCGAGCGTCGTGTCGGGACGCGGATGCTCGTCGCGCGTCAGCTCGCCGGCCGGAACGAGCTCGTCGTCGAAGCGGCCGGCGTTGCTTGCCGCCGCCCACCGCTCCTGCGAGCGGAGAGCGAACGCGTCCTGCTCTTCGCGGGTCACCTGCCACCGCTCGGCGACGTTCTCGCCGGTCTCGCCCATCGACTCGAGCGGGAACATCGCCTCCAGCTTCGGGTTCGGGAAGCGCCAGCCCAGCGTCGTGTCGTACAGGACACGGTCGCCGCGGGGGAACGCGGCGTCGGGCTTCGGCGTCGCGAACGGCGCGCGCGACATCGACTCGACGCCGCCGGCGACGAACAAGTCGCCGTCACCCGCGATCACCGCATGACACGCGCCGACGATCGCCGCGAGCCCGGACGCGCAGAGCCGGTTGACGGTCACGCCGGCGACCGACTCGGGCAGACCCGCCAGGAGCACCGCCATCCGCGCGACGTTGCGGTTGTCCTCGCCCGCCTGGTTCGCGCAGCCGATGAACGCGTCCTCGATCTCTGCGGGCGGAACCCCTGCGCGTTCGACGGCCGCGGCGATTGCGAGCGCGGCGAGGTCGTCCGGGCGCACGCCCGAGAGCCCGCCGCCGTAGCGGCCGACCGGCGTGCGCACCGCGCTCAGGATCACCGCGCGAATTCCGGCTCCTTGCCCAGCAGGTGCGTTACCGCGGCACGCCCGCGCTCGCCCATGTCGAGCGTCAGGTCGTTGACGTACATCGAGACGAAGCGGTCGGCGGTCTCCTCGTCGATGCCGCGGCCGAACTGCATCGCGTAGGCGAGCGCCTGCCCGCGGTTCGCGAGGCCTGCCCCGATCGCGTCGCGCAAGACCGCCGACACGTCGTCGCGCCGCTCGACGTCGCGGCGGATGCCGACGAGCCCGAGCGGCAGCGGCAGGCCGACGTGCTCGTCCCACCAAAGCCCGAGGTCGAGCAGCTTCGCGAGCCCGGCGTCGGCGTAGGTCAGTTGGCCTTCGTGAATGAGCAGGCCCGCCTCTGCGCGGCCGGACACCACCTCGTCGAGCACCTCGTCGAAGGGCAGGTCACGAGTGCGGATCGTGTCGCCGAGCGCGAGGTGCAGCACGCGCTTCGCCGTCGTGAGCGGACCGGGCGTGACGATCTCCACGTCGTGCAGGTCGACCTCGCCGCGCGCGACGACGACCGGGCCGTAGCCCTCGCCGAACGACGCTCCGTGGGGCAGCAAGAGATACCGCTCTTCGACGGCCGGATACGCGCCCGCCGAGAGAGCCGTCACCTCGAGCCGCCCTGCGAGCGCCCATTCGTTCAGGGTCTGGATGTCGGACACGACCGGCTCGAGCTCGAGTCCGCGGACGTCGACCGCGCCGGCCTCGAGCGCCCAGACCATGAAGGCGTCGTCGGGATCTGCGGAGTGGCCGACTCGAATCGACATCGGCGGCGAGGTTACCCTGCACCCGATGCTCAGCGAGTCGATCCAGGACTACCTGAAGGCCGTCTACGAGTTGGAGGCGGCTCATGGGCGCGTCACGATCGGCGCGCTCGCGAAGGATCTCGGCGTCGCTCCGGCGTCGGCGTCGGCGATGGTGAAGAAGCTCGCCGCGCTCGACCTGCTGACGCACGAGCCGTACCGCGGCGCGCACCTCACCGAAGCGGGCGAGCGCGTGGCGCTCGAGGTGATCCGCCACCATCGCCTGCTCGAGCTGTATCTCGCGGAGACGCTCGGGGTGCACGTCGACGACGTCCACGACGAGGCGGACCGGCTCGAGCACGTCATCTCGGAGGAGCTGGAGGCGCGCATCGACCGGGCGCTCGGGTTCCCGACGCACGACCCGCACGGCGACCCGATTCCCGACGCGAACCTCGAGTGGCCTAGCGGCCGAAGAAGAACTTCTCCAGCGGCGCCAAGAGCTCGTCGCGGTGGAACGGCCTGACCTTCGCGTCGGCGCCGTCGTCCTCCGACACCACCGCATCGTCCTCGAGCGCGTCGTTCGCTGCCTCGAGGCAGTCGTCGAGCTCATGCCCCTCCCACATGTAGTCGTCCGGGCGCGGCTCGTCGGTCTCGCGGTGCTGCGGGTTCACCTGGCGCCCGACGGCCCACAACGCGCCGGCGCGGCGCTCGATCCAGATGACCACGCGCTCAGGGCTCCCACCGTCGTCGAGCCCCTCGACGACGCGTTCGGCGAAGCGGCCGTCCCTCGCGGGAGCCTTCACGCCG
>JAICUZ010000264.1 GCA_025935595.1 Burkholderiales bacterium | reverse complement strand
GAGCAGGAAGCCCCACTCGATCGTCGGGTCGTCGACGAGCGACGGATCGAGCTCGAGCGTCAGCCTCGTCGCGTACGCACTGACGCGGCGCGAGTGCGCGCTCGTCTCCGCGTCGCGCGACTCGAGCGCGTCGAGCAGCGATTCGAGCATCAGCCGGTAGGAATCCGTGAGGAGCTCGTGCTGGCGCTGGCCGATCTCGATCAGCCGCATGATGTCCGGGCTCGCGGTCTCGATTCGCGAGTCCTCGGCCGAGACGGCGCACAGCTTGTTGACCGTAGCGAGCAGATGCAGCGGCTCGAGCGGCTTGATCAGCACCGCGTTCGCGCCGGCGAGGCGCGCCCGGCGGCCTGCTTCCTCGGAGCCGCTGATCGCGATGATCGGCAGCCGGCGCGTCCGAAGGCTCTCGCGTAGGCGCTCGGTGTAGAAGACGCCGTCGATGCCGGGGAGGCCGATGTCGAGGACGATCACGTCGGGCACCGACTCGCTCAGGCGCTTCTCGGCCTCGATCACGTGATTGGCGGTGACGACCTCGAGCCCCTCCAGCTCCAGGACGAGCCGCAGCATCTCGCAGAGCCCGCGATCGTCGTCGACGACCAGGACTCGAAGCGCTTGATCCGACACCAGGTTTCCCCCTTCGACACGCAGCAACTGACGATGTTGTTGTCGGCAATTCGGGCGGAGCCTTGAATGGGGTACCCCGCAGGATTGGAGAGGTTCGAGCGGGAAGTCTGGTGTGAGCCTGTGCGCTCGACCGGGAGAAAACACTCGGCCGAGGGACGCTCATGCGGGCGGAGGGATTCGAACCCCCAAGCTCTCTCGAGCACCGGCACCTAAAGCCGGCGTGTATACCGTTCCACCACGCCCGCGCGTCGAGCAAGTCTACGGCTGGACGCGGAACACATCGTCGACCGGCGCGCGCTCCTTGGCCGGGGGATCGGTCACCGGTGGCCCGAGGTGCACGAGCGCGACGACCACCTCGTCGTCGCCGAGCCCGAGCACGGCGCGCACCGAGGCCTCCCGAAAACACGAAGGTGTCCGCCAGTAGGACGCAAGCCCACGCTCCGTGGCTGCGAGCAGCATCGCGTAGGTCGCGGCCGCCGTCGCGAGGACGTCCTCCTCCGCCCGCACCGGGTCATCCGACCGCGCCGCGGTCACGAGCACGAGCGTCGGCGCGCGGCGGAGCTTCATCACCTCCGCTTCCGGCACGATCGCGTCGATCCGCGCCCGGGTCTCCGGCCCGAGCAGGCGGAAGCGCCACGGGTTCGTCAGCTTGTGGTTCGGCGCCCAGCGTGCGAGCTCGACGAGCTCGCGCACGACCGCCTCGGAGACCGGTTCCGCGCCGTAGTGCTTGTGCGTCCTCCGCCTGCGGATTGCGCTGTCGACGTCCACGCGCCGGACGGTAGCTACCTGGTTCAATGCCCCGATGGCGCCCCTGGTCGAGGAGCTCGCGGACGACAAGGTCAAGCTGACCGTCGACGTCCCGGCGCACGACGTGCATCATGCCGTCGAGCACGCCGCCTCCGACCTCGCTCAGTCGGTTCGGATCCCCGGCTTCCGCAAGGGCAAGGTGCCGATGCCGCTCCTCGTGCAGCGCATCGGCCGCGAGCGCATCTACGAGGAGGCGGTCGACAGTCACATCGGCGGCTGGTTCTGGACCGCCGCGGCCCGCGCCCGCGTCAACCCGGTCGCGATGCCGGAGTACGAATTCGAGCTCCCGACCTCCGACAAGGAGGACTGGATCTTCACCGCGACCGTCCAGGTGCAGCCGAAGCCGGAGCCGGCCGACTGGACGACCCTCGAGGTTCCGAAGCACGAGGTCGAGGTGCCGCAGGACGTCGTGCAGGCCGAGCTCGAGCTGCTGCAGAAAACGGCCGCCGAGCTCGTTCCGGTCGACGGCCGCCCCGCGCAGGACGGTGACGTCGCCGTCATCGACCTGGTCGCATCAGACGGCACGGCGCAACGCGACTACGTCGTCGAGCTCGGTTCGGAGCGGCTGGTCGAGGAGATCGAGAACGGTCTCCGTGGCCTCTCGGCCGGCGAGGAGCGCGAGATCGCCTACGAGCTCGCCGACGGCAGCCGCCGCAGCGCGACCGTCGCCCTCAAGGAACTGAAGGAGCGTGTGCTGCCGCCGATCGACGACGACCTCGCGAAGACGGCGACCGAGTTCGACACGCTGGCCGAGCTGAAGGAAGACACCGAGTCGAGGCTGCGCGGCCAGATCGAGGAAGAGGTCGAAGGCCTGTTCCGTGCGGCGGCGGTCGACGAGCTCCTCATGGCGACGAACTTCGTCGCGGTCGGGCCGCTCGTCGAGGCGCGCACGCGTGAGCTGCTGACCGGCCTCGCACGCAGCCTGCAGGCGCGCGGCATCGACGCCGACTCCTACCTGCAGCTCACCGGCCAGACGCCCGAGGTGCTCGAGCAGCGCTTGCGCGCCGAGGCATCGCTCTCGGTCTCGCGTGAGCTTCTGCTCGAAGCCGTCGCCGACAAGCTCGGGATCGAAGTCACCGACGACGAGATCCGCGACGAGCTGCGGGAGGCCGGCGAGAACGAGGAGGACATCGAGGAGTTCATCGAGAAGGGCGGCGCCGACAACGTTCGTGACGACATCCGTCTGAAGCGCGCCCTCGATCGGATTGCCGCCGAGGTGAAGCCAATCGCCCCCGAGTTGCACGAGGCACGCGAATCGATCTGGACGCCGGAGAAGGAGCAACCGGCGGAGACACCGAAACTCTGGACCCCAGGCACGAAGGAGACTGCGTCATGAGCCCACTGATCCCCATGGTCGTCGAGCAGACCTCGCGCGGCGAGCGCGCGTTCGACATCTACTCGCGCCTGCTCGCCGAGCGCATCGTCTTTCTCGGCACACCTGTCGACGACCAGATCGCAAACCTGATCATCGCGCAGCTACTCCACCTCGAGTCCGAGGACCCGGACAAGGACATCTTCCTCTACATCAACTCGCCGGGCGGCTCGGTGTACGCGGGCCTCGCGATCTACGACACGATGCAGTTCATCAAGCCCGACGTGCAGACGATCTGCGTCGGCATCGCGATGAGCATGGGCTCACTCCTCCTCGCGGGTGGGGCGAAAGGGAAGCGCATGTCCCTGCCGAACTCCAGGATCCTGATCCACCAGGTGTCAGGCGGGTTCCAGGGCCAGGGCACCGACATCGAGATCCAGGCCCGCGAGGTGATCGGCCTCAAGCGCCGCCTGGAGGAGATCTACACCGAGCACACGGGCAAGACCCAGGAGGAGATCTCCCGCGACATGGAACGTGACTTCTTCCTCAGCCCCGAAGAGGCCGTCCAGTACGGGATCATCGACTCCGTGATCACCCATCGGGATACGTCTGCGAGGCCCGAGGCGGCCTAAGCACTAGCCGTTTTGGCCGATTCGGGGTAAAAGGAGACACAGTGGCCCGCGCGAGCGAAGGAAATGAACAGCTTCTCTGCAGCTTCTGTGGCAAGTCGCAGCGGCAGGTCAAGAAGCTGATCGCCGGACCCGGCGTCTACATCTGCGACGAGTGCATCGATCTCTGCAACGAGATCATCGACGAGGAGCTGACGACTCCGACCCAGCTCGACCTCGACAACCTGCCGCGCCCGCTCGACATCTACTCCGTGCTGAACGACTACGTCGTCTCGCAGGAGGAAGCGAAGCGGACGCTCGCGGTCGCGGTCTACAACCACTACAAGCGCGTCCAGATGGGCACCGAGGACGGCGACGTCGAGCTGCAGAAGTCGAACATCCTGCTGCTTGGTCCGACCGGCTGCGGCAAGACGCACCTCGCGCAGACGCTCGCGCGCATCCTCAACGTCCCGTTCGCGATCGCGGACGCGACCGCGCTCACCGAAGCCGGCTTCGTCGGTGAGGACGTCGAGAACATCCTCCTCAAGCTCATCCAGGCCGCCGACTTCGACAT
>JAICUZ010000168.1 GCA_025935595.1 Burkholderiales bacterium | reverse complement strand
TCCTTCACGACCGTCGGCGAGCCGGCGTTCATCACGACCTTCCCGGGCGCGAGCGTGACGCCGTTCAGGGCCAGATCCCAGTACTCCTCGACGGGCACTTCGATGATCGTGAAGTCGCGCTTCACGAGCTCGCGCACGAACCCGTAGTTGACGAGGTGAGGAGCAAGCAGGCACTTCCGCTCGTCGACGGTGAGCATCACCATGTCCATGTGCGACGTGCCGATGTTCCCGTGGCCGGTCGAGTCGTACCAGCCCGGGCTGTGCGCGACGATCAGCTCGATGCCGAGGTTCGCCAGCACGAACTCGAGCTGGCGTAGACCGTCCTCGTTCGCGACGACCGACTCGTTGAAGACGAAGGTCTTCTCGTCGAGCCAGCGGCCGGCTCCCGGCTCGCACACGCCTCGACCGTGGATCGTCAGGTAGATCGGCACCTGCAGCGCCGCGAGTGTCTGCTCCCAGATCACCTCGCGGCCCTTCTGCCAGGAACCGAGCCCGTAGCGGTGGAGGATCGCGCCGCCGTGCACGACGAGGCCCCCGCCGGCGAGCGTGACGAGATTCTTGATCCAGCCGTACGCGCCGATCGCCGGCACGGGCGGCTCGATGTAGTTGACGCGGACGCCGTTGTCCGCGAGCACCGCGTAGTACTCGTCGAACTGCGCCTGCAACCGGCCGAGGTCCGCGTTCCCGCCCGCGCTCGAGTAGTAGTACTGCCACTCCTCGGCGTACTCGGGCCTGATCTCGTTTTCGGTCGGCCGCGAGACGAGCACCTCCCGCAGCGTCCCGATCCCCTCGGCGCCCCATTTGCGTCCCCAGATCTGCTCGACCTCGTCGTAGAAGTCGGTCTCGTGGAGCATGAAGTTCCGCAGCGGCTTTCCGGTCTCGAACCACGGGAGCGACTCGAGCACCTCGCGCTCGTCGTGCTCTTCCGCGGGGCGCGGCGAGGAATACGAGAGCTCTCTCGTCGTCCCGTCGGCAGTACGGATCCGGAACGGGACGGCTTCACGGGTCGACGAGCGCGTGGCGGTCAAGTCTCCTCCTTTTGGACGACGAGTCGATCGTACTGCGGCGTTCGCGGCCCGCGGCACCGCACGTCGCCGAGCGCTTTCGCGGAGGTAGGGCTAGTGGAGCGACGGCGGGCGCGCGGCAGCGTTCGACGTCCCCACCGTCGCGATGACGACGACGCGGCCGCGGCGCGGAAGCGAAAGGGTCCCTTCGCCGTCGACCTTCAGCAGGCGGCCGCCCGACCGTGCCGAGAGCACCTGGGTGCCCGAGGGCAGACGCAGGCGGAGCCGCACCGCTCGCGCGCGCGGCAGGTCGAGGGTGACGCGGATGCGGCCGCCGTCGCGGCGGACCTCGTACGACAGGCGGCCGAAGCGCGTGCGCGCGCCACGGACGCCGAAATGCCCACCCGGCTCGAGCCACGCGCGCGGTGTAGAGAACGCGAGGTCGATTCCGGCCGACGACTCGTGAACCAGCGTGAGCTTCAGAGTCTCGAGGTACGTGCTGTTGGCCCCGAGATTCGGAGGCATGTACATCGTCCGGTACCACGAGCCGCCGACAGGCACCACGGAGATCGCCTCGCCCGAGACGTACGTCGGAGTCATCGCCGTGCCGAACATCCCGTAGAGCGAGAGCGACAGCTCGTCCGCCTGGTCGTTGTCCGCGAGGAAGCGCGACATCTCGAGGCCGTAGACCTGCCCGAGCCCCTGACCGCCGCTCGAGTAGGAGATGTGCGCGTCGGCACGCGTCACGCCGAGAAGCCACGCGCCGTGCTGGGCGAGGTAGCGCAGGATCCCGGTCGCAGCCGCACTCTTCGGCGCGAAGAAGCCCGACGCAAACGCGTACGGCATGAGCAGGTTCCAGTACGACCCTTCCCGTGTGAACGTGATGCGCCCGTAGGGCTTCGAGTCCGAGCCGAGCACGAGCGGCACGAAGAAGGACGTGTCGGAGAGCCTGGTGTGGTTTCGGGCGACGGCGCGTCGCAGTGCCACCTCGAGCCGGTCAGCAATGTGCCAGGCGCGGTCCGCGAGCGCCGTGTGCCCGTTCGCGCGCCAGACCGGCGCCATTGCACGGAGCCCCGCCCATGCGACGACCTGCGCCGGCAGCCCGTTCACCGCTCCGCCGAGATCGGAGGAGAGCGGCTCGGGAAGAAGCTGTCCGCTCTTCTGCTGCCGGTGCCCGAGCCAGGCAAGCGCTCCGCGGAGCGGCACGGCGTCGCGGTGGACGAGAGCGCGGTCGCGATACAGGTGGTAGTACGCCGCCTCTGCGAGCAGCCCCTCGCCGACGCGCCAGGCGGTGTACCGCGTCGGCAGGCGGTCGATCGCGACGTTGAGGATCGACTGCGTGTCCGCGGGGTAGCCGTACTCGCCCATCACCTCCGAGGTGTCGAGCGCCTCCGCGAACGAAAGCTCCTCGTAGAGGTTGCCGACGCTGTATCGCCAGCCCTGCACCAGGTTCTGGATGAGGATGGCGCGCTCGGCGTCGAGAACGTGCGGGTCCGGCACGTCGATCTGCATCCCGGTCGCAAGGCGCTGCTTCCAGTAGGTCGCGACGGCGGCGCGTGCCCGACTGTAGGTGTACGCGTTCGCATGGATGGGATGGAGAAGCGGCGGCTGGTGCACCCACGCGGCGTAGATCGTGGACGTCGTCCCCGGCGCGACCGTGATCGGCTGCTGCGCGTCGAGGACGAGCCGATCGGGGGCTGACGTCTTGAACAGCACCTGCGCCTCCGCGGTCGACGCGCTCGCGTCGACGTCGAGCTTGATGAAGCTGACGATCGAGCGCGCACCGCCGATGCGGCCCGCGAACGACTCTTGCGTATACCTCACGCCCGTGGCGTCGACGTACGCCGTCTCGACGATCGGCAGCCAGCCGTCGGCGAGCGTCGCCGGCACGAGGCGGCCGACGCACGAGCCGTAACGCTCCCCGGCGGCCGCGCCGACCTCGACCTCGAGGCTCGGGCCGGTCGCGTGGCGGCTGATGATCTCCGACCCGTCGGCAGCGTGCAGTGCGACCGCCAGCGGCACGCCTTCGCCCTGTGGGTATGCAAGCGGCACGGCGTACACGCCCGACGGGCTGAGCGGCCTGTGCCGCTCGCGCGTCGCGAACAGGATCGGTGCGAGCCGGTTCTGCGTCGACTCGTAGGTCGGCCCGTCTGCGGAGCGCAGAACCTGCTCGCCCCAGACGTCGCGTGGGCTCGCGACGACATCCCGGATCCGCTGCGCATAGGCGGCCGGCGCACGCATCTCGCAGGAGGGCGCAGCGCCCTCGCCGTTCGAGGGAGGAGCCACAGCGAGCAGCGCGACCGCGAGCACGATCGCCGCCGTCGCGCGGCCGATACGAGGGGGCCGCGACTGCCGGATGCAGACGACGCTACAGCTCCCGCGCGCTGTCAGTGGGATCGACCCGACTCCGCGAGCGCCGGCCCGGCGGTGACACGTCCCCCCGAAGGCGACCATGCCGGCGAGCAGCGTCACTACGCGGCGCGGCGGTCGCTCACCGTCCAATGCTACGGAGAGGAGACCGTCGCCCGGGCGGCACGGGCGGCAACCACGTCCTCGCGCGACGGAACGACGTGCACATCGAACTCGCCGAGAAAGCTCAATCGCTCGACGATCGCCGCGCGCACCGGTGCGGCGTGCTCGCCGATCCCGCCGGTGAACACGATTGCGTCGATCCCGCCGAGGGCCGTCGCCATCGCCGCCGCGGCCTGCGCGATCCGGTAGGCGAAGATCTCGATTGCGAGCCGCGCCGACGGCTCGGCCGAGGCGACCAGCGCCGCGACGTCGCTCGTGCCGGTGAGGCCGCGCAGGCCCGAGCCCTGCTCGAGACCGGCTTCGAGGTCATCGACGCCGACGCCGTGGCGCAGGAGATACAGCAGCGCTCCGGGGTCGACGAGGCCCGGCCGGGTTCCCATCGGGACGCCCTCGAGCGGGGTGAAGCCCATGCTCGTGTCGATCGAGATGCCGTCGCGGACAGCAGTGACGGAACAGCCGCCGCCGAGGTGGCAGACCACGAGTCGCGGCACCGCGACCTGCTCTGCGGCCCACGCGACCGAGAGGCCGTGAAAGCCGTATCGGCGAATCCCGCGGGCGCGCCACTCCGCCGGCAACGCGTAGGTGGCTGCGCGCTCGGGGATCGTTCGGTGGAACGCGGTGTCGAAGACGGCGACATGCGGAACGTGCGGAAGCGCGCGCCGCGCGCCGTCGAGCGCTTCGAGCGCCGGACGCATGTGCAGCGGCGCCAGTTCGACCAGTCCGCCGAGCTCCACGACGATGCCGTCGTCGAGCAGCGTCGGCTCGAAGAACAGCTGGCCGCCGTGGACGATGCGGTGCGCGACTGCCGAGACAGGCCCGGCATCCTCGATCGACTCGACGGCCGACGACTGCTCCCGATCGTCGACCAGGCTCAGCTTGATACTCGTGGAGCCGGCGTTGACGACGAGGATGTCGCTCAGGCGGGCCACGTCCAGTCGCGGACCTCCGGCATGTCGTCACCGTGCTCGCGCGTGTAGGCGCGCGCGGCCAGACGCTGCTCGGTCATGCGCTGGCGCAGATGCGCTGCACGGTCTGCGAGATGCGGCACGCGGTCGATCACGTCGATCACGAGGTGGAACCGGTCGAGGTCGTTCAGCATGACCATGTCGAACGGCGTCGTCGTGGTTCCTTCTTCCTTGTAGCCGCGGACGTGGAGGTTGACGTGGTTCGTGCGTCGATACGTCAGCCGGTGGATGAGCCATGGGTAGCCGTGGTAGGCGAAGACGATGGGCCTCGAGTGGGTGAAGAGCGAGTCGAACTCCGCGTCGGGGAGCCCGTGCGGATGCTCGGTGGTGGTTTGCAGGCGCATCAGGTCGACCACGTTGACGACCCGCACCTTCAGGTCGGGAAGGTTCTCGCGCAGGATCGCGACCGCGGCGAGTGTCTCGAGCGTCGGGATGTCGCCGCAACAGGCCATGACGACGTCCGGCTCCCCGCCGTCGTCGTTCGACGCCCAGTCCCAGATGCTCGCCCCACGTGTGCAGTGCACGATCGCGTCCTCGATCGAGAGGTAGTTGAGCGCCGGCTGCTTCCCGGCGACGATGACGTTCACGTAGTGGCGCGAGCGGAGGCAGTGGTCTGCCACGGAGAGCAAGCAGTTCGCATCGGGTGGAAGGTAGACCCGGATGATCTCGGCCTTCTTGTTGACGACGTGGTCGATGAAGCCCGGGTCCTGATGCGAGAAGCCGTTGTGGTCCTGCCGCCACACGTGCGAGCTGAGCAGGTAGTTCAAGGATGCGACGGGACGCCGCCACGGAATCTCGCGAGTCGTCTTCAGCCACTTCGCGTGCTGGTTGAACATCGAGTCGACGATGTGGATGAACGCCTCGTAGCAGTTGAAGAGCCCGTGGCGGCCCGTGAGCAGATACCCCTCGAGCCAGCCCTGGCACTGATGCTCCGAGAGCACCTCCAGCACGCGTCCACCCGGCCCGAGATCCTCGTCGGTGGGCTCGAGCTCCGCGTCCCAGGCGCGCGTCGTCACCGCGAAGACGTCGCCCAGTCGGTTCGATGCGGTCTCGTCGGGCCCGAACAGGCGGAAGTTCGTCGGGTTGGCGGCGATCACGTCGCGGATGAAGCCGCCGAGGACACGTGTCGCCTCGCTGAAGGTCGAGCCGGGCTCCGAGACGTCGACCGCGTAGTCGCGGAAGTCGGGGAGGTTCAGCTCCTGCAGGAGGGCGCCGCCGTTCGCGTGCGGGTTTGCGCTCATCCGTCGCTCCCCGACCGGTGCGAGAGCGCGAAGCTCTGCGACGAGCCGGCCGTCCTCGCCGAAGAGCTCGTCGGGCCGATAGCTGCGCAGCCAGGTCTCGAGAACCTGCCGGTGGTCGTCGTTCTCGCGCGCGGCTGAGACGGGTACCTGGTGCGACCGCCACGTGCCTTCGATCTGGACGCCGTCGACCTCGCGCGGCCCGGTCCAGCCCTTCGGTGTCCGCAGCACGATCATCGGCCAGCGCGGACGCTCGCC
>JAICUZ010000145.1 GCA_025935595.1 Burkholderiales bacterium | reverse complement strand
AGCCAGTCGGGCAGCCAGTCGACCTCGTGCTCGAGGTCCTGGCTGTTCAGCAGCAGCTGCACCTCGCGGAGCGGAGGCGGTGCTGCGTTGGGGAGGTCATACCGTGGCAACACCGGTAGACTACCGCTGGTGGTGTTGCGCAGGATCACGTTCCCGCTCCGCCTCGTCGGCGCCCGGCTCGGCGCAGGCGGCGAGCGGCTCGCGCTGGTGGCGCTCGGGATCGTCGCCGGCGCCGCGGTGCTGGCCGCCGTGCTCGCCGGGCGGCTCGTCATGCAGGACCGGGCGCTCCAGCTCGCAGTCGGGCAGCTGCAGCCGGGCGACCGCACCGTGCAGGTGGTCTGGAGCGGCGCGGTCACGAGCTTCGGCCACCTCGATCCGCAGGTGACGCCGAAGGTCGAGGCGCTCACCGGCGAGAAGCCCGTCGCCGCGATGCTCTTCCGCGAGGCCTCGATCCAACAGCGGCTCGTCAACGTGCGCGCCGCCGACGACCTGAACAAGTGGGTGAACCTCGACTCGGGCCGGCTGCCGAAGCCGTGCGTGCCGTCGCACTGCGAAGTGCTCCGCCTGAAAGGCACCGGGCCGATCCCGGCCACGAAGGACCTGAACCTGATCGAGGTCGGGCGCGCGACGCTGAAGCCGGACGCGCCGTTCGGCCCGTTCGTGTTGCCGACACCGCCGACCGAGCAGGTCGCGCGCGCCGTGCGGTACCACACACCACAGCCGTCGCCGACCGTGATCGCAAACGGGGTCGCCGCCATCTCGAAGACGAAGGAGCTCGAGACGTTCTACCGCGCCTACGGCTGGTTCCTGCCGGTCGGCCACGGCGAGGTCCATCCGTGGGCGATCGCCGCGTTCGAGAAGAAGGTGCAGCGACTGACGGCGACGCTCGAAGCCGGATCGGACCAGTTCCAGGTCACCGCGCCGAACGACACGCTCGTCTCGGCCGCGTCGTCGTCGCACGTCGCGGCGCGGCGGCTGCTGCTGCTCGGCGGCGAGGGAGGCGCACTGCTGATCGCGTTCACCGTGCTCGCGGCGGCCGCGCTCCGCCGCGACGTCACGGAGGCACGCCAGCGCCTGTCGTGGTTCGGCGCACGACGCTGGCAGGTTGAGCTCTTCACGCTCGCCGAGTCGACCGCCGTCGCCGGTGCAGCGACCGTCGTGGGCTGGGCGCTCGGGGGTACAGTCGCTGGGGTGATCGCATCGCGCGCCGGTTCGCCGGCCGGCGACGTGATCGACCACGCGCTGCTCACGACCGGCGGGATCGCGGCGGCGATCACGATCGCGATCGCGGCCGGGCTGCTCCTCTACGCGACTGTGCGCGCGCCGGGCGTGCAGCTCGGTCGCCTCGCATTGACGCCGCTCGACATGGCTGCACTCGGTGCGATCGGCGTCGTGCTCGTCGGCTGGGCGCGTGGATCCGTCAGCGCGCAACAGCTGACGACCGGCGGTGGGACGAATGCGTTCCTGTTGCTCGTGCCCGCGCTGATCGTGTTCGCCGCCGCGATCATCTCCGCCCGCCTGCTGGGCCCGGCGCTGCGCGCGCTCGGCCGCGCGGGGCGGCAAGGCCCGGTGGCGCTCCGGCTCGCGGCCGCGTCACTCGCGCGCAACCCCGGCCATGCGGCGGTCGCAGCAACGTTCCTCGTCGCGAGCCTCGGGCTGGCGCTGTTCGCGGTCGGCTATCGCTCGACGCTCACGCAAGGCCAGCACGACGAGGCGGCGTTCGCGGTGCCGGCGGACTACGTTCTGACGGAGGACTTCAACCAGCTCGTCCCCGTGCCGCACGGCGCGCAGCACGTGACGCGGCCGTCGACCCAGATCGTGCGGCTGTCGGGGAACGTGCCGTCCGGGACGACGTTCGGCTTCCTCGCCCTGCCTCCGCGCGCGATCGAGACGGTCGGCGGCTGGCGAGGCGACTTCGCGACGAAGACGCGCGCGCAACTCGCCGCCGCGGTCGCGCCGTCGGAGGCGCCGCTCAAGACGGTTGCGCTTCCGCCGGGGCGCCGGCTGACACTGACTGCGACCGGCACGGGCGACGACATCGGCGTGCGCGCGTTCTTCCGTTCTGCGCTCGGCGACTACGTCGCCGTCGGTCTCGGCCGCACACGCGCCGGCCACACGGTGACCCTGCACGGCCGCGTGCCGTTCCGCCACGCGACGCTCGCGCAGATCCGCTTCGACATCCTGAACAGCGGCCGGCTCACGGCGAACGCCGGAACCGGCATCCAGCCGAGCGCGAAGGGAACGGTGTCGTTCGGCACGCTCCGCATCAACGGCAATGCCGTCGCGCTGCCGAACTGGACCGGGACCGGCGGAATCAGCGGCAAGCCCGGCAAGCTCGGCTACGTCCTCACGCCGGACGAGGACGCGATCTACCGTCCGGTGCAGGTGACCGACGGGCGGGCGTTGCCGGTGCTCGTCACACCGAACGTCGCAGACGCGGCGGGCCCCCACGGCGTGATCCCGATCGACGTCGAGGGCGAGCAGATCGCGGCGCGGATCGTGGGGATCGTTCACCGCTTCCCGTCGATCCAGGGCGACGCGGTCGTCGCCGACCTGTCACAGGCGGCGACGCGGCTCGACACCCGCTCGCCCGGTCTCGGCACGCCCGACGAGCTCTGGGTCTCCGGGGCAGCTCCCCCACGTGCACCTGAGCTCACGGTCGCCTCACGCGCGGACACGCTCGCGCGGCTCCAGTCCGATCCGCTCGCGCGCGGGGCGCTCCTCACGCTCGCCGCCACTGCTGCGGTCGCGCTCCTGCTCGCGCTCGTCGGGCTCGTGCTCTCCGTCGTCGGCGACGTTCGCGACGAGCGCGGGGAGCTGTTCGACCTCGAGGCACAGGGCGCCGCGCCGGCGACGATCCGCACGCACCTCAGGCTTCGCGCGGGGCTCGTTGCGACGTTCGGCGTCGCGGGCGGCGTGATCCTCGGGACGATCCTCTCGACGCTCGTCATCTCGCTCGTCTCGGTGACCGCGAGCGCGGCGGAGCCCGAGCCGCCGCTCCGGCTCGCTCTCGACTGGCCGCTGCTCGCGATTGCGTTTGCCGGCTACGTCGTCGCCGCCGTGCTGCTCGTCGGCGCGGCGACCCTGCTGCGCGGACGCGCGCCGTCGCGCGCGGCGGAGGCGGCGGTATGAGCGTAGGCTCGACGGAGCTCGTCAAAGAGCGCAGGCGCCGACCTGCGCGGCGCCGGAGCGGGAAATGAGCACGACCGCGATCGAGCTGCGCGACGTGTTCCGCGTTCACTCGACGCCGGAAGGCGACGCGGCGGCGCTGCAAGGGCTGTCGCTGACCGTCGCCGACGGCGAGGTGCTCGCCGTGCTCGGACCGAGCGGCTCGGGCAAGTCGACGCTGCTGCGCCTCCTCGCCGGGCTCGAGCGGCCGTCGGCAGGTGCGGTGCGGGTGTACGGCGAGGAGCTCGGGAAGCTGCCGTCGCGCGGCCTCGCGCGCTACCGCTCGACGATGCTCGGCTACGCCGACCAGCACTACGCGCGCGCGCTGGCGCCGGAGCTCTCAGCGCGACGACTCGTCGCGCTCCAGCTCGGGCTGCGCGGCACGATCGGCGAGGAGCGGCTGCGCCGCGCCGACGAACTGCTCGAGCGGGTCGGGCTCGCGGCCAAGCGCGACCGGCGTCCCGGCGAGCTGTCCGGCGGCGAGCAGCAGCGCGTCGCGCTCTGCGCGGCGCTCGCCCATCGGCCGCGTGTATTCCTCGCGGACGAGCCGACCGGCGAGCTGGACGCCGCCACCGCCGATCAGGTGTACGACGTCCTCGGCGAGCTCGTGCGCGAGCACGGCTGCACGACAGTGATCGTGAGCCACGACCCGGAGTCCGCGCGCATCGCCGATCGCATCGTCCGCATCCGCGACGGCCGCGTTTCGGAGGAGTGGTCACGCACAGACGGCGAGACGGACACGATCGTCGTCGGACGCGGCGGCTGGCTCCGCCTGCCGGAGGAGCTGCTGCTGCGCGCGGGGATCGGCGCCAAGGCGACGGCGAGGTTCGAGGGTCGCGGAGTCATCGTCGAGGGAACCGGCGAGCCACGCATCGAACCGGTGTCAGACACCTTCAAGGTGTCTGACACCTCTGCGGGCCGCCTGGTGCTGTCGGCGAACGGCTTGTCCCACCGTTACGGCGCGACCACCGTCTTCGAGAACGTGGATGCGGAGCTGCACGCCGGCCGCCTGCACGCCGTCACGGGCCCGTCCGGCTCCGGCAAGACGACGCTGCTGCACATCCTCGCCGGGCTCGAGCTCCCCGCCTCCGGGACGGTGACCGTCGACGGCGCCGAGCTCACCGCGCTCGACCGCGCGGCGCGCGCGCGGCTGCGCCGCGAGAAGATCGCCTACGTCGGCCAGCAGACCGGCCTCGTGCCGCACCTCTCCGCACTCGAGAACGTGGAGCTCGCACTCGCGCTGCGCGGCCGCCACGAGACGCGCCCGGAAGCGCTCGCGGCACTCGACTCCGTCGGGCTGTCCGAGCGTGCGACCCAGCGGGTGGCACGGCTCTCACAGGGCGAACGGGCGCGCGTGGCGATCGCCCGCGCCGTCGCGACCAAGCCGCTCGTGCTGCTCGCCGACGAGCCCACGTCGCGACTCGACGGAGCGAACGCGATCGCGGTCGCGATCCTCCTGTCCCGCCTTGCCCGGGACACGGGCGCCGCGGTCGTCTGCGCGACCCACGATCCGCTGGTGATCGAGCAATCGGACACCTCGATATCACTTGGGCACGTCCCTCGAACGGGGGAAGACCGGTGATTTCCGCAAACCGATCTTCTGTAGGCGGTGGCTACCGTCGACCTGCGCCAGTCCACGATCTTCTCGCGCCTCCGCGGACTGCTCGAAGTCACGCGGCTCGTTCGCGCCGGCGAAGAGCTTCCTGAGCTCCTCGCGGCGATCGCGCGCACCATCTCCGACTCGCTCGCGTTCCGGACTGTCGTCATCAACCTGTACCGCCGCGAGTGGGATGACTTCATCGTCACGACGGTCTACGGAAGTGACGACGCGAAGGCCGCGCTCCTCGGCCAGGTGCAACCGCCCTCCGAGTGGGAGCCGCTCCTCGACGCCCGCTTCCTGCAGCGCGGCGCATACTTCATCACCGCCGGCGAGATCGACTGGGACGCGGTCGGCGGCACGACGTACACACCCGACCTCGTCGTCTCCGACGACCCGACTGCGTGGCATCCGGACGACGCCCTGTTCATGCCGATGCGTGGACCCGACGGGGAGCTGCTCGGCATCCTCTCCGTCGACGAGCCGCTCTCGGGTCGCCGCCCGAGCGGTGACGAGATCGACGTCCTCGTGGCGGTGTGCGAGCACGCCGCGCTCGCCGTCCAAGCGGCACAGGAGGGAACGCGCGCGCAGGCGAGCCGCGACGCGCTGGAGCGCCTCCTCGCAGTCTCGACGACGCTGAACGAGACGTTTGACACGCCGACGCTGCTCGGGCAGGTGTGCGCCGCGGTCTCGGAGGCGCTCCGGTTCGAGAAGGTCGCCGTGCAGCTGCTCTCCGGAGACGGGTTCCACCGCACGGTCGCACAGGTGGGCTTCGCCGACGGCGAGAACATGGGCGTGCCGCTCTCGGCGGACGAGCTCCAGCTGCTGCTCCGGCCCGAATTCGACGTCGCAGGCTGCTACGTGATCCCGCACGCCGCCGCGCGCGCGGCGCTCCCTGATCGCCCGGCGGGCTACAACTCGCAGCGCGACGGACGAGGCCCGTACGGATGGCAGAACCACTGGCTGTTCGTCCCGCTTCAAGGCAGGCGGGGAAACCGCATCGGCTACCTGTGGGTGGACGACCCTGCCGACCGCCTGCGCCCGGACGCCGAACGGTTGAAGATCCTCCGCGCCTTCGCGAATCAGGCGACGACGGCGCTCGAGCAGGCGTCGCAGTTCGAGGAGATCCACAACGCGTACGAGCACCACCGTGCACTGATCGACGCCTCCCCCACCGCGATCGTCGACTTCGACCTCGACGGTCGCGTCCGCTCATGGAACGGCGGCGCCGCCGAGATCTTCGGGTGGACGGCTGAGGAGGCGATCGGCCGCGTGAGCCCGATCGTGCCGGAGGACGAACTGCCGACGTTCCTCGAGACGCTCGAGCACATCGCCGCCGGTGACAAGCTTCGCGATCTCGACGTGCGTCGCCTGCATCGCGACGGTTCGTTGATCGACACGATGATCTCGGCGGCGCCGATCCGCGAGGCAAACGGGGCGGTGGTCGGCGTGATCGCGACGATGATCGACGTCACGCAGCGCAAGCGGTCCGAGCGGATGCTCGCCGCGAGCGAGGCGCGCAAGGACGCAATTCTCCGCGCAGCGCTCGATGCCGTCGTGATCGTCGACCACGAAGGCTTGATCGTCGAGGTGAACACCGCGACGGAGGAGACGTTCGGCTGGACCCGGCCCGAGGCGGTCGGCCGGTCGTTCCTCGAGCTGGTCGTCGCCGCCGCCGACCGCGACCCGCTCGCGGACGTGTTGACGGCGGGCAGCCCACTGCTCGGCGCGCGACTCGAGATCACCGCGCTCCGCTCAGACCGCCGCTCGTTCCCGGCGGAGCTCGCGATCACGCGCGTCGACGTCCCGGGGCCGTTGCTCTTCGCAGTCTCGCTGCGCGATGTGACGAAACGCCACCAGCACGAGGAGCGCCTCCGCCAGGCGGAGGCGAAGTACCGGACGCTGGTCGAGCAATTGCCGCTTGCGACGTACGTCAACTCGGTGGGACTCCCGCTCCAGACGACCTACATGAGCCCGCAGATCGAACGGATGCTCGGCTACCCGGTGTCGAGCTGGCTCGAGCCGGGCTTCTTCATCACGGTGCTGCACGAAGAGGACAAGGAGCGCGTGTCGGCCGAGGTGATCCGCACCCACCAGACCGGCGAGACCTT
>JAICUZ010000245.1 GCA_025935595.1 Burkholderiales bacterium | reverse complement strand
GGATCCTGCTCGAGCGTGTCCGGGTCGAACGTCGTCATCACACAACGCGAGCGACGGTTCCTCACGCCGATCAACGCCTCACCGACGCGCAAGCCGAAGCCCGCCCACTCGAGCTCCGCACCGCCGGGCGCGCCGGAGATCAGCACGTTCGGACGGAAGCGACGATGGTCGTAGCCGACCGCGCGCGCCATCGACTCCGTGAGCACCGTCAACGGCAGCACGTCGAACCGCTGCCCGCGATCGAAGCCGTCGAACCGCACAAGCTCGGCGCGCGGCTCCGTCACGGCGCGAACCTGAGCCAGCGCATCGGGCGAGGCCCACGGCACGCCGTCGACGAGCGGCTCGCCGTCCGGACCGAGGGTCCCCGCGAGCCCGAGCAGGCCGGGTCGGAACCGCGACGTCGCCACCCGCCCGGACGACTCGCGCACGTGCACGAGTCGATCCCCGGCGATGCCGTCCGCGCGGATCTCGGCAACGTCGAGACGCTCCCCGCGCATCGACTTCACCGGATACCGCCAGAGCTCCGACACGCGCACGCTCCACCAAACGAGCGGCGCCCGCAAACGATTCCGCTAGCGCTCGCCTTCGAAGTACTCGACTGCGTCGTCGAGCCGGAAGAGCTTTCCCGGCGGCCACGCACCGACTTTGTTCGAGTCGGGATACACCGAGGTCGCGGGATCGGCGCGGTTCGACCAGATGATGATCCGCGCCGGTTCGTCGCCGTTGTTGGTCACCTTGTGCGCACCGGCTTCACCGATCGGGCAGAACACGCAGTCCCACGGGCGCAGCTCCTGCTCACCGTCCGGCGTGCGCAAGGTCGGACGTCCCGTCAGCACGACGATCCACTCCTCTTCGCCGTTCTCGTAGTGGTACGGGCAGACGCTCTGACCGGGCGGAAGCTCGAACACGTTGAACGCGACCCGCTTGCCACCGAGCTCCGGTGCGAGCCGCCGGTACCACGTGTGGTAGCCGTCGGGATCATCGTCGTCCAACGTCAGCTCGAGATCGAAGAGATTCACGGCTCGCGCTCCCAGTACTCGAGCGACACGTCGAGCGGCACGATCTGGAAGAACCCCGGCCCCTCGATGTACACCGTGTTGCTGTCCGGCCGCACCGCGACGTACGCCCTGCCGTCGGTCCCCGCCGAGGCCATCATGAAACGCACGGGCGCGTCGGAGTCGTTCCACATCTGGTGCGCGCCCTCCGGCCCGACCGGGAAGCAGACGATGTCGCCGCGGCGAAGCGTCGAGTTGCCGCTCGGCGTCCGCACGACGAGCTCGCCCTCGATCACGAAGAGCCACTCCTCCTCGGACAATTCGTAGTGATACGGCCATGCCTTCTCGCCGGGCCGGAGCTCGTAGATCGCGAACCCGGTCCGCTCGGCGCCGGCAGGCTCGCCGAGGAAGAGCCGCCGGAAACGATGCCCCTCGTCGTCACGCTGAGGGAGATCGGCCTCGAGCAGGTTGACGATCACGCCGCCAATCCTGCCGAAGCGACTGAGACCACCGTCGCAATCGCCCGCTCCACGTCCTCCTCCTCGCCGGGCAGCTGGCCGAGCACCCAGCCGGTCAGAAGCTCCTCGAGCGCGCCGTAGACCGCCCACGCGGCGAGCGTCGGGTCGCAGTCCGCACGCACCTCGCCGCGCTCGCGTGCCGCGGCGATCATGCGCGCGAGCCCCCGGAACACGCCGCCGATCTCGTCGACCGTCTCCCCCACCTGCGGCGATCGCGCGATCTCGCGCACCAGCACGCCGATCAGCTCCGGGGTCGCAAGCCACGAGCCGAGGTAGATCCGCGCAAAGCGGCGCAGCTGTTCCGGGAGCGGTGTGCCGGACGCCTCGATCCGGTGGGTCTCCGTGACCAACAGCTGCCACGTGTCGCGGAAGATCGTCTCGAGCACCTCGTCCTTCGAGCGGAAGTAGTGATAGAGCAGCCCGTGCGCGACGCCCGCCTCCTCGGCGATGTCGCCGACGCGCGCCGCGCGGTATCCCTTGCGCGCGAACACCCGCACCGCAGCGTCGAGAAGCTCCTGCCGCCGGTCGGCCATGGGGCGCGCAGCATAATCCGACCCCAATGCCCGCGCTCGACGGCACGACGGTCGTGGACTTCACGCGCCAGCTCCCAGGTCCCTACGCGAGCCGCGAGCTGCTCCGGCGCGGTGCGCGCGTGATCAAGGTCGAGCCGCCGGAAGGCGACTCCACCCCGCCGGAGTGGTACCGGGCGCTGAACGACGGCAAGGAGATCGTCACCTGGGATGCACGCACCGAGCCGGCGCCCGGCGTCGTCGCGGCGGCAGACGTCGTGCTCGAAGGGTTCCGGCCCGGCGTGTTCGAACGGCTCGGCGTCAGGCTCGCCGGCACGGCGATTCTCTGCTCGATCACCGGTTTCGGCGCGACGGGCCCGCGCGCGCACGATGCGGGCCACGACCTGAACTACCTCGGCTATGCCGGGGTCCTGTACGACACAGCGCCTGCCGTCCCACCGGTGCAGGTTGCCGACCTCGCGGGCGGAGCGCAGACCGCGGTGATCGAGATCCTGACGGCGCTGCTCGAGCGCGGCCGCACGGGCGACGGTGCTCGCATCGTCGTCTCGATGACGCACCAAGCGCATGCACTCGCGGCGCACCGCCTCGCCGGCGAGCCGCTGCCACGGCTGCTCACCGGCGGCGCCGCCTGCTACCGGATCTACGAGACCGCCGACGGACGCCACCTCACGGTCGCCGCGCTCGAGCCGCGCTTCTGGCGCAACCTCTGCGACCTGCTCGAGCGTCCCGATCTCACCGACCGGGCGTTCGAGCCGGAGCTGCCGGAGCTCGCCGACCTGTTCCGCTCGCGGACGCTCGAGGATTGGCGGGGCATCCTCGAGGGCAAGGACACCTGCGTGGGCCCGGTGCTGACGCTCGCCGAGGCTGCCGAGGAACTTTGAGCGGCGTCGCAGCGCTCATGTTCGCGCTTGCCGGCATCCACGTCGGCGCACACCGCGTGCTGCCGGTCGGGTACGGACCGGCGTGGAGCCCGGACGGCGCGCGGATCGCGTACGTCACGAAGGGCGACCTCTGGACGGCCGACGCAGACGGCACGCACGCCGCCCGGATCGTTCGCGACGCCGACCAGCCCGCGTGGTCGCCGAACGGCCACCGGCTCGCGTTCACCCGCGGTGGCTCCGTGTACACGATCCGGGTCGACGGCGACGATGAGCGCCGCCTCGCGCGGGGCGCGCATCCCGCCTGGTCGCCGAACGGCGAACGCATCGCGCTCGACCGCGACGACACGATCGTCACGTTGCGGTGGGAAGGCGGCGAGGTGCGCGCAGCCGGTACCGGCAGCGACCCGGCGTACGCGCCGGACGGCCGGCTCGCGGTCGTACGTGACGGCGAGATCGTCGCCGGCGGCCGCATCGTCGACGAGGGAACCGAGCCGGCCTGGTCGGCCGACGGCAAGCACGTCGCGTACGTCCGAGGCGGCACGATTTACGTCGACGGGAAAGCGCTCCGCCGCGGCGAACAGCCGGCCTGGCGCCCCACGAAGCGCGTCCGGGAACTGCTCCCCGACTTCGACCAGCGCCCTCCGACCGACCTGCAGATCGCCGGCCGCCCCGGCCGCTGGCTGCTCGGCTTCACGTCGCTCGTCGACAACATCGGGCTCGGCCCGAGCATCGTCGAGGGCGTTCGCCCGCCGGGAGCGAAGCGAATGACCGGCACGCAGCGCGTGCTGCTCGCGAACGGCAAGAGCCGCACCTACCGCGACGTCGCGCACATCCGCTACACGAACTCGCCGCCGCACCACCACTGGCACCTGATGCGCTTCGACGCGTTCGAGGTGCGGACCCTCGACGGCCGCACGCTCGTCCGCGACCGCAAGAGCGGCTTCTGCCTCGCCGACCACTGGGGCGCCGCACCCGGGCACTGGCCGAACCGCAAGCCGCACTTCCTCGGCGACTGCGAGCAGTACCACCCGGATGCCACGCACGTCCTGATGGGGACGACCCCCGGGTATACCGACCGCTACCCGGCGTTCTTCCACGGGCAGAACGTCGACATCACCGGCGTGCCGGCCGGCATCTACGACCTCGTCCACCGCGTGAACGAGTCGATGCTCCTCCGCGAGCTGCGCTACGACAATGACGCAGCGTCGGTGCGGATCCGGCTCCGGTGGGTCGCCGGAGCACCCAAGGTCACCGTGCTCCGGAGCTGTACCGCAACCGCG
>JAICUZ010000295.1 GCA_025935595.1 Burkholderiales bacterium | reverse complement strand
GTGCGGCCGTCGTCAAGCGCGACGACGACCTCGTGCTCTACCGGACGACCGCCAAGTCGCCGCGCTTCGTCGACGTGGTCAAGGGGCAGCTCTCGAACGGCTTCATCTCCCCGTTCACCGAGATCGTCGTCTGGGGGCACGGTCGCACGAAGCACGCGACGTTCACGCTCTCCCGCCCGGCGAAGACACCGAAGGCGACCCTCGTGATGGGCAAGCAGCGCTTCACGATCAAGAGCGGCACGAGCGCGCGCTTCGCCTGCACCTCCTTCGCCAGCCCATTCGTGCTGATCATCAGCTCGCTCAGCGAGATCCCGGATCGGTACAACCGCCCGGTGATCGCCAAGCTGACCGGCCTCCACGTGGCGACCGCCGCGGCTGCCCCGGCCAAGCCCGGGTGCGTGCGGCTGGTTTCCTGACCCGCAGGCGCGAGTCGCGCCTCTAAGGAGAACGCGGCCGCAACCCGAAACACGTTCCCGATGATCGAGAACAAGACGACCGCGGTGGTCATTCCGGCGTACAACGAGGAGAAGCTCCTCGCGGAGACGCTCGCGGGAATCCCCAGCTTCGTCGACCGTGTCTTCGTCGTCGACGACGCCAGCAAGGACAGCACCGTCGAACAGGCACGGGCGTGCGCCGCGAAGGACCCACGGATCAGGGTCATCGTCCAGGAGCGAAACCGCGGTGCCGGCGCCGCGGTCATCACGGGCTACAAGGCGGCTCTCGAGGAGAAGTTCGACATTGTCTGCGTGATGAACGCGGACAACCAGATGGACCCGGAGGAACTGCGCGAGATCGCGCTGCCCGTCGTGCGCGACGAGGTCGACTACACGAAGGCGAACCGGCTCTTCACCGGAGAAGCCTGGCAGTTGATTCCCCACTACCGCTACCTCGGCAACGCGATGCTCTCGCTGCTGACGAAGATCGCGTCCGGCTACTGGCACATCGCCGATTCGCAGGCCGGCTACACCGCCATCAATCGACGCATGCTCGAGCTGCTCGATCTCGACAACATCTATCCGCGTTACGGCTATCCGAACGACATGCTCGTGCACTTGAACGTGTGGTCGGCGCGCGTTCGCGATGTCCAGTCGCGCCCGATCTACGGCATCGGCGAGAAGTCGGGGATCCGGCTGCGGTCGGTCGTCCCGCGGATCTCATGGCTCCTCATGAAGGGGTTCTTCTGGCGCATGGGCCACCGGTACGTGATCCGCGACTTCCATCCGCTCGTCTTCTTCTACATGGCCGGGTTCTTCAGCTTCCTGATCGGCCTTGCGCTCGGAAGCTATTCCGTCGGCCGGCACTTCTCCGACCATCCGCCGACGGCGGGTCTCGCGATCCTGGTCGCGCTGATGATGACGTTCTCCGTCCTCTTCACGCTGTTTGCCATGTGGTTCGACATGGAGACGAACAAGGACCTGAAGTGACGCCCGATCCGCCGCTGCGGGTCGCGATGCTGACCACGTACTACCCGCGCCACGAAGACGACTTCGCGGGTCGATTCGTCTCCGACCTCGTCGACCATCTCGAAGCCCTGGGAGTGCAGTTCGAGATCGTCAGGCCGGGCGTCTACAACGACTACGGCCTCGCGTACGGCGCCGGCGTCGTCCGGAACGCCAAGCGCCGCCCGTGGCTGATCCCGCTCCTGCTCCTCTCGATCGCTCGGGCGCTCCGGCGGGCGGCGCGCACGGCCGATCTCGTGCACATCCACTGGCTGCTCGCCGCGCCGCTCGGCCTACTTACCGGCAAGCCGTGGGTGGTGACGCTGCACGGGACGCCGACGGCGCGGGCGTTCGAGGACCTGGTGCTGCTGCGCCGGGCGACCTGGCTGGTCGGCCCCGTTCTCAGGCGCGCGAAGGCCGTGCTCTGCGTGTCTCAGGTGCTGACCGAGGCGGTCGCGGCGCTCGGGGCGAACGCGGTCTGGATCCCGAACGGCACCACCATCCCACCCGAGGTCGCTCCCGAAGCCGAGCCGCCGGAGCTTCTCTTCGCCGGCCGGATGGTCGAGGAGAAGGGCATCCGAGAGCTGGCGGTCGCGGCGGAGGGCCTCAATCTCGTCGTCGCAGGCGACGGTCCTCTCCGTCACGTGCTGCCGCAGGCCAAGGGCCTCGTGCCGCACACGGAGCTCGAGCAGCTTTACCGCCGCGCCGCGATCGTCGTCATGCCCTCGCACAGCGAAGGTCAGGGCGTGGTCGCGATCGAGGCGATGGCGCATGGAAGACCCGTCGTCGGCTCTCGCGTCGGCGGCCTCGCCGAGCTCATCGTCGACGGAGAGACCGGGATCCTCGTCCCGCCCCGCGATGCGACAGCGCTTCGTGCCGCGCTGCTCCGGCTGCTCGAGGATCGAGAGCTCCGCACACGCATGGGCACCGCAGGCCGAAGGCGAATCGGCGAGCTGTGCAGCTGGGACCACGTCGCGCCGAAGGTTCTCGCGACGTACCGGCGTGCGGTTGCGGGCTAGGTCCGCGCGAAAACGAAGAACGACGCGCGGCGCAACGGGCTTCGCCTCTGCGATTGATGCTCGAGGCGCCAGCCTTCGCGCGTCGCGGTCCAGTCTGTGAATCGTCGGTGGCGCACGTGGGCGCGGTCGAGCGGGGTCGTTCGATTCGTGTTGGTCGCGTAGACGATCACGTAGCGATCGGCCGCGTCGAACAACAGCGTCATGTAGTCGGCGAACACCTGATCCTCGACGAGGTGGAAGATCACGTCGAGCGACAGCGTCAGATCGGCTCGCTCGCCTGCGTATTCCTCGACGAGCTTGAAGCTCTTCGTCTCGTCGGCCGCAAACTTGCCTCGACACGTCCGCACCGCCTCGGGGCTCACGTCCAGGCCGAGATACCGCGGGTAGTCCGCAAGGCTCAGCTGATTTCCGTCGCCGCAGCCGAACTCGATCACCGAGCCGATGCCGTGCTCGGCGACGAACCGGTTGACGAACGCCGCCTTGTGCGCCGCGCTCTGTCCGTACGAGCCTGCGCCCGAATCGCTACCGAGCTGGTAGCGGCGGTTCCAGTATCCAGCGCTGCCTTCGAAGTCGCTCCGCGTGACGTGGCGGCGGAGGGAATAGCCGATCCGATGAACTCGCCGCAACCCTGCCCTCCCCAAGTCGGATACCGAAGCAAGGCGCGTCACACTGCTTCTTTCTGCTCTCGGCGACGGCGCCCTGCTAGGCCAACGCCTCGGCCCACTCCCCGGCGAGCAACCGCGGCACGAGATCGTCGAGCAGGCGCAGCGTCATCCCCCAGAGCACGCGGTCGCCGACCGGG
>JAICUZ010000055.1 GCA_025935595.1 Burkholderiales bacterium | reverse complement strand
CTCGCGCGTGCGCTCGCCGAGTTCATGTTCGACGACGAGCACGCGATGGTGCGCATCGACATGTCCGAGTACCAGGAGCGTCACACCGTGTCGCGCCTCGTCGGTGCGCCGCCCGGCTACGTCGGCTACGACGAGGGCGGCCAGCTGACCGAAGCCGTACGACGTCGTCCGTATTGCGTGATCCTCCTCGACGAGATCGAGAAGGCGCACGCCGAGGTGTTCGACGTGCTGCTCCAGGTGCTCGACGACGGCAGGCTGACCGACGGCCACGGCCGCACCGTCGACTTCCGCAACGCGGTCTTGATCATGACGTCGAACATCCGCACCGCCGAGTCGATGCGCGAGCACTTCCGCCCGGAGTTCCTGAACCGGATCGACGAGATCGTCGAGTTCAAAGCGCTCTCGCGCGAGCAGCTCGGCGAGATCGTCGAGCTGCAGCTCGAACGTCTCCGCGAGCGGCTTGCCGACCGCGGGCTCGAGCTGGAGCTGACAGACGACGCGAAGCAGGCGATCGGCGACGCGGGCTGGGACCCGACCTACGGTGCCCGGCCGCTGAAGCGCGCGATCCAACGGCTGCTCGAGAACCCGCTCGCGCTCCGGCTGCTCGAGGGCGACTTCGGCGAAGGCGACACGATTCGCGTGGACGCGCAGAACGGCGACCTCGTGTTCATGAAGGCTGCGGCGGCCGAGGCCGCCGCAGCCTGAGCAGGGCTCAGCCGGCCGGGCCGCCGCCGGAGGCGGTGCTCCCGCCGTACGTGATCTCGATCTTCTGGAAGTCGAGCGAGACCTGCTCGAGTGGGCGCCCGCTCGACGTGCCGGCATCCGACTGGTGGACGTCGGTGACGATGACCTGCTCGAGCTTCACCGAGTAGAACACCTCCTCGCCGCCCACGCCGTCGGGACGGAGGAAGTCGATCTGCACGGTCGGCAGGCGCGTGCCGGTGACGAGCGCCTGGAACAGCTTCGGCGTCGACTTGTCGATCGGTTTCGTGACGACGATCGGCTTGAGCTGCACCTTGCCCGCACCGGCGCCGCCGCCGGCGCCGGTTGCCGTGGGCGCCGTCGCGTCGCCGTCGTACCCGGAGAGCGTGATCCACTTCTCGTGGCCCTTCTCCGTCGCCTCTCCCTCGACCGTGCCGATCGAGCCGCCGTCGACGTGCATGAACGCGACGTCGCGTGTGTTCGGTTCCGGAGTCGCCGAGCCGGCGGGTCCTGCCGGCCCTTGCGGCCCTGCCGGGCCGGCCGGGCCCTGCGCGTTCCAGTCCAGGCCGGTCTCGTTCGCCCGGCAGCCGCCGGCGCCGGGGATCCGTACCAGGCCACTGCCTTTCGCCACGCACGCGTTGATGACGGCCGAGTCCCCGGCCGCCGCCCACGCGATCGCTGCCGCGACTGTCCCGAGCGCAGCCACGGCGAGCAGCGCAAGCGCTGCCTTCTTCATCAGGTTCCCCCTTTCGTCGTCCTGCTTCAGCGGTGTGGTCGGGAGCGACGGTGTCGACCGCGATCCGCCGGACGAGGGAACTTCGTCAGCACGCGCGGATCCAGTTCCAGGTGCCTCACGAGGTGCCTCGTGCCAGATATACCGTGGCGCCGTGATCCTCGTCGTCGCGGCCACACCGGAGGAGCTGATGGGTGCGCTTGCGGGCGTCGTCTGCGGCGTCGGGCCGGTGGAAGCAGCCGCCCGGAGCGCCGCTGCGATCGCGGAGGCACGTCCTACAGCCGTGCTCCACGTCGGCCTCGCCGGTGCGCGCACCTTCGACCGGCCCCGGTTCACGATCGGCAGCGAAGCCGTCTACTGCGACGCCGACGACCCGCGTTGGATCGAAGTCCGCGTGCCCGCGGACGAGCGGCTCGTGGCGGCCGCACGACGCGCACTCCCGGACGCAGCCGTGGCGCCGATCGGCACCTCGGCGCGCGTCGGCGGCGGGACGGACTGCGAGGTCGAGGCGATGGAGGGGTATGCGGTGCTGCGTGCGGCGGCGCTCGCGCATGTTCCGGCCGTCGAGGTGCGGGTCGTCTCGAATGCCGTCGGCGAGCCCGACCGCGGGAAGTGGCAGGTCGCGGCTGCACGAGCCGCGCTGGCCGAGGCGATTCCCCGGCTCGTCGAGGAGTTCGAACGTGCGTGAGCTCCCGCCGCCGCTGCCGCCCGAGTCACGCACCGTCGGCCAGCTCGTCGCCGAGACGATCCGCGCCTACGGCAACAGCTTCTGGCGCGTGCTGCCGCTCGGGCTACCCCTGGCGATCGCTGACCAGCTGAGCGTCCGCCAGACCGCTCCCGTGCAGATGATCGTGTTCTGGGCGACGCTGCCGCTGTTCGTCGCCGCATACGTGTGGGCATGCCGCGTTGTCCTCGACGCGCCGCCGACGATCACCGCGACGGGCCTCGCCGTCCTCATCTGGCTGCCGTTCCCGGCACTTCGGTTCCTCTACGTCCTACCGGCGCTCGCGTGGCTCGCGTTCATCGGCCTCGCGGTTCCGGCGGCGATGGTCGAACGGCTCAGGTTCCGCGACGCACTCGTCCGCGGCCGCCGGCTCGGAACGGGCGACTACGTGCACGCGCTCGGCTCGATCGCCGCGCTCGTCGTCGTCGTGGGGATCGCCGCCAACACGCTGAGCGCGCTCCTCCACACGCAGGGCGACAACGGCCAGCGCGCCGCGGTCTTCCTCTCCGATCTCGTGCTCAGCCCGCTGCTCTTTCTCGGCGGTGCGCTTCTCTACGTCGACCAGGCGGCCCGTGCAGTAAGGTCCGCGCCGGATGCCGCTCTTCATCCTCCTGTCGACGCTGACGCAGCAGGGCGTCCAGACCCTCAAGTCGAATCCTGAGCGCCTCCGCCAGGTGAACGAGGACATCGCCGAGCTCGGGTGCAAGGTGCTGCACCAGTGGGCGACTCTCGGCGAGTTCGACTTCGTCAACGTGGTCGAGGCCCCCGACGTCGCCACCGTGGCGAAGGTGTCGGTCGCGCTCGGCGCACGGGGCTCGACGCGCATCGAGACGCTGCCCGCGCTCGACGTCGAAGAGTTCCTCCGCGCGCTCGAGTAGTCCGAAGGTCCTATTGTCGGCGGTCGTCCCGCCGGGTAGAACCCCCCTGTTGCGGCGCGACCCTCGGATCGACGAGTACGCGAGGCTGCTCGTCGAGCGGTCGCTGGACGTCCGGGCCGGGTGGCAGGTGGCCGTGCGCGGAAACCATCTCGGCCGGCCCCTGATCGAGGCAGTCGTCGAGCAGATCGCTCGCAAGGGCGCCTACCCGATCCTGCAGCTGACGTTCGAGCAGACCGGCGGGCCGTTCGCGCGCGAGGCGCCTCTCGAGCTCCTGCGCGAGCCGTCGCCGATCCAGCGGCACATCTGGGAGACGATCGACGGTGTCATCTCGATCTACTCGCCGGAGGACGCGCGCGAGGGCTCCGACCTGCCGGACGAGCGGCAGACGGCGATCGAGCAGATGCTCGTCCCGCTCCGCGAGCGGACGATGTCGCTCGAGATCCCGTGGGTGATCGGCGAGTGGCCGACCCAGGCGCTCGCCGAGGAAGCGGCCATGACGTTCGCCGAGTACGAGGAGTTCATCTTCAGCGCGGTCCTGCTCGACTGGGACGCGGAGGGTGAGCGCATGCGGCGCATCGCGGACCTGTTCGACGCCGCCGACGAGGTGCGCATCGAAGCGGAGGGCACAGACTTGACGATGTCGCTCACCGGGCGCATCGGGTCGGTGGACGACGGCCACGTGAACATGCCGGGCGGGGAGGTCTTCTACTCGCCGCTCGAGGACTCGGCGAACGGCGTGATCGAGTTCGGCGAGTTCCCGGCCGTGTACTTCGGTACTGAGGTGGAAGGAGTGCGGCTCGCCTTCTCGGACGGGCGCGTCGTCGACGCGTCCGCGCGCGTGAACGAGGAGTTCCTGATCCAGACGCTCGATACCGACGACGGTGCGCGTCGGCTGGGCGAGCTCGGCATCGGCTGCAACCCGGGCATTCAGCGGTTCATGAAGAACGTCGGCTTCGACGAGAAGATCAACGGGACGATCCACCTCGCGCTCGGCAGGTCGTACACGTTCATCGGCGGAACGAACGAGAGCTCGATCCACTGGGACATCGTCAAGGACCTGCGGACGGGCGGACGCATGTACGCCGACGGCCGGCTCGTGCAGGAAGCCGGACGCTGGCTGGGTGTCTGACACCTAAAGCGACACGGCCACCGCGCCCGCGAGCCGCGCGTTGCCGACGATCAGGTCACGGTTCGCGGCGAGCGTTCGGCCGCCGCTCTCGCGGTGCAGATAGGCGAGGACGAACGGCGTCACCGCCTGGCCGCGCACACCCAGCGCCGCGGCCTCGGCGAGCGCCCGCTCGATCAGCGGCTCGGCGTCGTCGAGACTGTCGTCGGGTGGGCGGCCGACGAGCAACCCACCGCCGCCGATCTTCCAGTGTGCGCGAGCGATTGCCGCTGCTTCGTCTGCGCTCTCGACCCGCGCCGACACCGGCGGCCCGCCGTGCGCTGCATAGAACAGCGGTAGGTCGTCCGTCCGGTAGCCGAGGACCGGCACGCCGAGCGTCTCCAGCAGCTCGGTCGTGGCGGGGACGTCGAGCAGCGACTTCACGCCGGAGGAGACGACGAGCACCTGCGTCGATGCGAGCGCCTGCAGGTCGGCCGAGACGTCGGGCGGCGTCGGCCAGCCGCGGTGCACTCCGCCGAGCCCGCCCGTCGCCATCACCGTGATCCCGGCGGCACGGCACACCGCGAGCGTGCCGCCGACGGTGGTCGCGCCGACCGCACGTTGCGTGACCGCAGCCGCGATGTCGCGCGGCCCGAGCTTCCTGGCGTCGGCCCCGAAGCGCCCGAGCTCCTCGGCCGTGAGACCGACGACGATCTCGCCGTCGAGGACGCCGATCGTCGCGGGCACCGCGCCGCCCTGCCGCACGGCGGCCTCCGACGCGAGGCCCACCTCGACGCCTTCGCCCGGCGGGAACCCGTGTGCGACGAGCGTTGTCTCGAGCGCCACCACCGAGCTCGCGTCGCGAACTTCGTCTGACACGCGGATCACGGCATCGCTCCCATCTGGACGCAACACCGTGCGGCGGTCGCGGCCCCGAGCTCAGGCCCGCCGACGAGGAAGCCGGCGGCCAGCGCATCCCCTGCGCCGGTCGCGTCGACGACGTCGACGTCCACCGCCGGGTAGTCGACGCCGTCGACGCTCAACCCGCGCGCGCCGCGCTTCAGCACCCAGCGCGTCTCGAGCGAACCAACCGCTTCCTGCTCGCGCTCGGTGGCGAAGACGAGCTCGGGCGCGAGCGCCGCCATGCGACTGCGGAACGGATCGTCGACGAGCGTCCAGGCCGACACGTCGAGTGAGATGGTGGCACCGCGCGCACGCGCATGGCTCGCGGCGGCACCGGCAGCCGATGCGATCGGCTCGCGGAGCAAGGAGTACCCGGAGATGTGAAGCACGTCGCAATCGAACCACGCCGCTTCGAGATCGTGCGGAGCGAGCTCGGGCGCCGTGCCGCGATCGGATGCCATCGTCCGATCGTCTGCGGCGGCGATCGACACCACGACGCCGGTGCGTCCCGCGACCGGGCCTCGATGCGTCACGCCGCGCTGCGTCAACTCGCGCAGCACGAGCTCACCGGCGACGTCGGTGCCGACCCGGCCGACGAAGGTCGCGTCGGCGCCGAGCGCCGCCGCCCAGGCAGCGACGTTCGCCGCTTGGCCGCCGGGGCCCGCGCTCGTGCGGGCCGGCTGGTCGTCGCCGGACACGAGCTCGGTGTCGAGTCGCACGACGACGTCGAGCAGGAGGTCGCCGAGAGTCACGATCCGCATGGCTCTAAGCTAGACGCGTGGAAGGAGACAGTCGCCGTACGCGGTTGCGCTCGTTCGCGATCGGTGGGCTCGTCGGGGCCGCAGGCGTCCTCGCGACGGCCCGCCGCTCCCCTCTGCGCCGCTCGCGTCGTCCGGGCAATGCGCAGGGCGGCTTGGCGGCGTTCGAGGATGCACCGTGCTTCCTCGAGCTCGTCGGCGAAGAGGCTCAGCGCTACCGCGAGGGCGGCGAGACCTCGGCCGGCACGTCGAACCCGACGTAGCGTTCGGTCATGAAGTGCGCGGCGGCGGTCATGTGGAAGACCGTCGGCTTCGAGCCCTTGAACGTCAACCGGAACCACGCGGGGATGCCGCGGTCGAGGAACGTGATCGTGTTCGGTCCGACGAGATGCGCGTTCGTGGGCCGCGTCCAGTAGGGAGCCGTGACGTCGATCGGCGTCTGCGACGTCGGCTTCCAGGGCGAGCCCGCGTCGGATCGATCCCAGCGCCGCGTGTTGATCACGATCGCGCCGGGGCCGCCGCGCGTCTGATAGGAGAGGCTGTGCGGCGCGACGATCGTGAATCGCGTCGTCTGCGCGTTCGTGGGCGACGACGCGAGCGTCTCGTCGAAGACGATCGTGCGCGACGCGCGATACGCCCGCGTGATGCGCTCGATGAGCCCGGTCGCATCCGGCGCCGTGGCGGCTACGTCGAATGTGAGAGTGCGCCCGTCGATCGAGACGCGCAGGGGGCCGGCGCCGGGCGTCGGTGCGCGGTAGCAACCGGATCCGCAGGGGATCGCAGCCACGTCGTTCACGCGAACGTCGCGGTCGTCGACACCGGTCGCGTCGGGCCCGATGATCGTCACGGTCGCGCGTTGCGGCTCTCGCGCGACCGCGACTGCCAGCGACCCGAGCTCGCGGGCGTCGACGACTGCGTCACGCGGCGGGAGTGTGGGCGGAAGGGCCGCCGCGAGCGGGCCCGCGGCCGCCGACCTCACTGCCTTACGGCCCGGTGCGAGCTCGGTCAAGATCGCGACCGCCACGACGATCCCGGCGATCGCGACGACCTCGACGCGGGCGGAGCGGCGCACATGTGCGTAGACGCGCATGAGCACCGTGCGGTTCAACCAGCCGATGCCGAGCAGCGGCACGAAGATCGCTGTCTTCACGAGCAGCGCGCGGCCATACGACGTCGACCACAACTGCGAGACCGCGGACAGCTCGGTGTACGCGCGGGCGATGCCGCTCGCGCCGAGCACGATCACGGACGCCAGCGCCACCTTCGAGAACTGCGAGATCAAGGCTCGCCGAGTCGCGTCGTCCTTCGTCGCACGCGGAACCGCGTAGACGATCGCGATCAGGCCGCCGAACCAGACCGCGGCCGATGCGGTATGGGCGAGGTCGACGACGACCGCGAGGATCCGCGGCTGATCGCGGTCGAGCGCGTGTCCCGAGAGAGTCGGCGCCGCGAGCAGCGCGAGCGTGGCGGCGTACGCGACCGGCAGGAGCTGCGGCATCGTGGGGGCGAGGGCCGCCGCCGCGCCGCCGGCGAGCGAAACGGTCAGCGCGATCTTCATCACCAGGGCGAATCGCGTCCCGGGCGGTGCCGCGTGGAGGATGCCGCTGCCACCGAGGAATGCAAGGAGCAGGGCAAAGAAGACGAGGTGGGCGAGCGGACGCCGCAACACCGGGCCGGCGATCCGCCGAGTGACGAGCGCGAAGACGGCGAAGCCGGCGCCGGCGAGGACGCCGAGGTAGTACAGCGAGCGGAGCAGAATGTCGCTCCAGGTGAGCGGCACCGACGCGCCGAGGACGGAGTGCGGCGCGGCATTACCTGCTCCGACGGCGAACGCCAGCACGCCTTCCTCGCGGTGCCCGTCCTCGGAGACGATGCTCCAGCGAACGCTGTACGCGCCGTCGCCGAGCGGCTTCAGCGGGATCGTCAGGTCGCGGCCGCGCGCGCTCGCAGGTCCTGCGAGGACCGAGCTCTGTGTCTCGTTGTCGACTGCAGCATTGCCTTTCGCGACGCGAACGCTGTCGTCGAACACGACGACGACGGCGGTCGGCGCCTTCGCGAGCACGGCGCCGTTGGCCGGCGTCGTCGTGAGCAGCGTGGCATGGGCGAGCGCGGCGCCCGGCAGGACGAGCGCCACGACGGCTGCGGCCAGGACGACGACGAGCCTCACGCGAGCGAGGCTAACGCGGTGGCCGGTGCTAGCCTTGCCGCTTCCGTGCCGCTCTACGAGTACCGCTGTCCGAACGGTCACCTCTTCGAGGTGATCCACCGGATGACGGAGGAAGGCCCGACTGTGTGCGAGGTCTGCGGCGCGGCGCCGGTCCAGCGGGTTCTTCATCCGGTCGCGGTGCATTACAAGGGATCCGGTTTCTACTCGACCGACTACGGCCGCAAGTCGTCGAAGGCGGCCAAGGACGGCGGTTCGTCCGACTCGTCGTCGGCCGGGTCGTCCGACTCCGGGTCGTCGAAGCCCGACTCCGGTGCCGGAAGCGGCGACTCGAAGAAGACCGCAGAAGCCTGAACGCGTCCACCCGGGTTGTTCGCGTACCCGGGCCGACCGGTTTTCCTACTGCAGCGGGTGCCCGATCACGCACCCGGGGTCGAACTGCCCCGTCGGGGGCTGCGGCGCCGACTTCCCGAGGAACATCGCGAGCGTCGCAGGGTTGTCCTCGCTCGGCGCGCCGGTGCCGCCGCCTCCGAAGTCGCCGCCGAGCCGGCAGTGCACGGAGCTCGAGCCGGATGCACGGAACTTCACCCAGCCGAGCTCGACGAGCTGGCTGGTCGAGAGGTCGGTGGTGAGCGGCTTCACGTACGAGCTGCCCTTGAACGGCGCCTTGACGAACGTGCCGAACGACGCGAGCTTCGAAGTGACCGCGTCGATCACAGCCTGCTGCCGCGCGCCGCGGGTGAAATCCGTCTCGGACGGGTCGAGCATGTTCTCGCGGATGCGCGAGTAGATGAGAGCGCGCTCGCCGTTCATGTGGTGCTTGCCCTTCTCGAACCGCCAGCCCGGCCACTTGTCGCAGCGTGCCTGCGTCGAGTAGGGACAGTCGAACCGGTTCGAGCGGATCGGCTTCGGCACGTCGATGTCGATCCCCCCGAGCGCATCGATCAACTCTTTGAAGTCGCCGAAGTTGACGACGATGACATGGTTCACCTGGAGGCTCGTGAAGTCGCGGATCGTTCGGATCGCGAGCTCGGTGCCGCCGATCTGGAACGCGGCGTTGATCTTCTGCGTCCCGTGCCCCGGGATCGGGACCTCCAGGTCGCGCGGGACCGAGAGGTAGTAGAGGCGGTGATGCGACGGGTCGGTACGCAGCAGCAGAATCGAGTCGGAGTGCATGTCTCCGGCGCGTGAGGCGAGGGCCGAGTTGTCGGTGCCGAGCATCAGCACGATCGTCGAGTGCGAGATCAGGAGACCGCTCTGCGCTGCGAGCGCAGACTTCGCGTCCGGGGTCAGCCGCTTGTTGGCGTCGGAAACGCCGCTCGAGAGGGAGAACCATCCCGCGACCGCCCAGACGATCAGCAGGACGACGAGCACGCCGAGCGCGATGCCGATCCGCCTTCCCCACCGGGCGCGCTTCGGCGTCGACGTGCCCGGACCGTGGTAGTCGGCCACGCCGCCGCCCTTGCCCTCGTCGGAGGTGCGCACGCGCGCGGGGCGGACGGTCGGCACCTTCCCTTTCGCGCGACCGCCGCGATACACGCGGTAGGGCTTCTCTTCCCGCGCCATCCGGCGGGGTAGGTTACCGGCGCCATGGACAGGCCCCGGGTGATCGGCGTCGATCTGGGCGGCACGAAGGTGCTCGCAGGCATCGTCGACGAGGATGGGGCGGTGCACGAGACGGTCGAGCGCCCGACGGTCACGACCTCGCAGACGGCGCTCCTCGACGAACTGGCCGCGATCGTGCGCGAGCTGCCGCAGCAAGGAGTCTCGGCGCTCGGCTTCGGCATCCCGTCGCGAATCGATCACGCACACGGGCTTGCGCTTGGAGCGGTCAACATCCCGATCCGCGACGTCCGCTTCGCCGACGAGATGCAGCAGCGCCTCGGGTTGCCGGTCGAGATGGAGAACGACGCGAGCTGTGCCGCGTACGCGGAGTTCAAGCTCGGCGCGGGCCGTGGCGCGACGGACCTCATCGCGCTCACCCTCGGCACCGGGGTCGGCGGCGGCGTCGTGTCTGGCGGCAAGCTCTTTCGCGCGTACACCGAGCTCGGTCACATGGTGATCGTCGAGGACGGTGAGCCGTGTCAGGGTGCGTGCTCGGGACGCGGGCATGTCGAGGCGTACTGCTCCGGGACGGCCGCCGGGAAGATCGCGAAGCGCCTCCTCGGGCCGAACGCGGACGCGCGCGATCTGGTCGAGCAGGAGCATCCCGTGCTCGGAGAGATCGGCCACCACCTCGGTGTTGCGATCGGGTCGCTCGTCAATATCTTCGGGTCGACGCGCGTGATCATCGGCGGTGGCTTCGGGATCGCTGCGTTCGATCACCTCGTTCCCGCCGCACGCCTCGCCGTCTTGCGTGAGGCGCTCGCGCCCGGGGGCCAGACGCTCGAGATCGTGCGCGCAGAGCTCGGCGGCCGCGCCGGGTTGATCGGCGCCGCTCTGGTGGCGTTCGAAGGGCTCTGACGTGCCGCTCGCGGTGTGCGCGACACCGATCGGCAACCTCGACGACATCACTCTGCGTGTCCTCGACGAGCTTCGCTCCGCCGATCTCGTACTCGCGGAGGACACGCGGCATACGCGCGGGCTGTTGGAGCGGCACGCGATCTCCGCGACACTCCTCTCCTACCACGAGCACAACGAAGCGGCCCGCGTCACCGAGGTCCTGCCGCGGCTCGAGGCGGGGGAGCGAATCGCGCTCGTCACGGATGCCGGGATGCCGCTCGTCTCCGACCCCGGCGCGCGGCTCGTCCGTGCAGCGCTCGACGCGCACGTCCCGGTGACGGTGTTGCCCGGTGCGTCTGCGGTCGAGACGGCTCTCGTCGCAAGCGGGCTCGGCGGCGGCTCGTACGCGTTCGTCGGCTTCCTGCCGCGCAAGCCGGGGGAGCTCGAGGCTCTCTGGCGCGAGACATCGTCGTGGGGCTGCGCGATCGTTGCCTTCGAGTCGCCGAAGCGGGTGGGCGCGTCGCTGCGTGCACTCGCCGGGGTGGATCCGGCGCGCGAGGTTGCCGTGTGTCGCGAGCTGACGAAGCGGTTCGAGGAAGTCGTACGCGGTGTCGCGGCCGAGGTCGCCGAACGCTTCACCGAGGCTCCGAAGGGCGAGGTGACGCTGGTCGTCGCGCCGGGTGTCGCCGCGGTCGACGTCGCGGGTGCCCTCGCGGCGGTGGGGGAGCTCGTGGCGGCCGGGGCGCCGCGGGGCGTCGCTGCGGAGGTGGTCGCCCGGCTCAGTGGCGTCCCGCGCAACGACCTCTATCGGGGCACTCTGTGACAACTTTGTAATCTCGATTGACAACGCGGCCATGTCGCTCCTACCCTGGAACGACCGTTCTCGTTCCTGACAACAGAGGTGGTGTCGATGCGTCGTGTGCTTCTCGTCGCGGTTGTGACCGCGCTGCTCGTCGCGCCGGTGGCGCGTGCCTGGACGTGGCCCGTCGGTGGTCCCGTCCTCCAGCCGTTCAGCTTCGACCCGGCGCACCCGTACGCGGCCGGGGAGCACCGAGGCATCGACATCGGTGCGGAGGCGGGCGACCCCGTGCGTGCTCCGATTGCGGGCGCCGTGACCTTCGCGGGCGGCGTCCCGAGTTCCGGTCGCGTGGTCACGATCACCACCGCGGACGGGCTCG
>JAICUZ010000167.1 GCA_025935595.1 Burkholderiales bacterium | reverse complement strand
AGTCTCGCTGCGCGATGTGACGAAACGCCACCAGCACGAGGAGCGCCTCCGCCAGGCGGAGGCGAAGTACCGGACGCTGGTCGAGCAACTGCCGCTTGCGACGTACGTCAACTCGGTGGGACTCCCGCTCCAGACGACCTACATGAGCCCGCAGATCGAACGGATGCTCGGCTACCCGGTGTCGAACTGGCTCGAGCCGGGCTTCTTCATCACGGTGCTGCACGAAGAGGACAAGGAGCGCGTGTCGGCCGAGGTGATCCGCACCCACCAGACCGGCGAGACCTTCCGGATGGAGTACCGCGTGATCGCGGCCGACGGACACGTCGTCTGGGTGCTCGACGAGACGGTCGCGGTGCGTGACGCGGAGTACCGCCCGATCATGCTGCAGGGCTGCCTCGTCGACGTCACCGACCGGCACGACGCCGTCCGGTCGGCCGCGCGACACTCCGCCGCGGCGTAGGCGCTACGCGGTGACCGCGTGGCGCTCGCGCCACGTCGACCAGCCGCCCTCGTACGAGCGCACGTGCCCGTCCGAGACCTCGAGAATGCGATCGGCGATCCGGTCGAGGAAGTAGCGGTCGTGCGAGACGAAGATCGCCGTCCCCTGGAAGGTCTCGAGCGCGCTCTCGAGCATCTCGACGGATTCGATGTCGAGATGGTTCGTCGGCTCGTCGAGCAGGAGGCAGTTCGCACCTTCCAGCATCAGCAGCAGGAGCTGCAGCCTCGTCCACTCGCCCCCCGAGAGCGAGTCGAGCGGGCGGCGCACCTGCTCGTAGCCGAACAGGAACTTCATCAGCCGCGAGACTGCTTCGCCTTCGGAGATCGGCGCCGTGCGGCGCACGAGGTCGAGCGGCGTCGCCTTGGGGTCGTCGGGCCGCCGATCCTGCGCGAGCCGGCCGAAGCGGATCGACGGGCCGGCCTTGCGCTCGCCGTCGTCCGGCTCGAGCTCACCGCCGAGCAGCCGCAGCAGAACCGACTTGCCGGCACCGTTCTCGCCGACGACGCCGACGCGCTCACCGCGCAGCACGGTCAGATCGACGCCGTCGAGGATCTGCGCCCCGCCGAACGCGACGCCGACACCATCGAGCTCGACGACGCGTTCACCGCCGCGGACGTGCGGCCGCAGCTCGAGCGCGATCTTCCGCCGCTCGAGCACCGGCCGGTCGATCTTCTCCATGCGGTCGATCTGCCGCTGCTTGTTGCGCGCCTGCTTGATGTGACGCTCGTCGACCACGCGGCGAGCCCAGTCCTCGAACCGCCGGATCGCCTCCTCGAGGCGTGCGATCTCCTTCTGTTGCGTCACGTACAGCTGTTGCTGCCGCTGCAGCTCGAGCTCGCGCGCGATCGTGTACGCCGAGTAGTTACCGCGCCACATGCGGATCGCCCCGCCGGTGAGCTCGGCGATCTCGGTCACGGTCTCGTCGAGCAAGTAGCGGTCGTGCGACACGGCGACGACGGCACCGTCGAACGTCCTCATCAAGTCCTCGAGACGCTCGCGTGCCTCGACGTCGAGGTGCGCCTCCGGCTCGTCGAGCAGCAGCACGTCGGGGTCGCGCAAGAGGCACGCGGCAAGGCCGACGAGCTTGCGCTGGCCACCGGAAAGGACGCGGGTCGGCTTCGCCAGATCCTCGTCGTCGAGACCGACGTCGGCGAGCAGCGCCCGCGCCCGTCCTTCGAAGCCCGAGCCGCCGGCGCTCGTCCAGCGGGTGAGCACGTCCTCCTGTCGGCGCAGGAGGCGCGCGATCCGATCGAGGTCGTCACCCTGCTCGCCGAGCTGCCGCTCGATCTGCGCAAGCTCGTGCTCGAGCTCGGCGAGGTCGGGTCGCGCGTCGCGGAGCGTCGCTGCCGCAGGACGCGCATCGCCCTCGGGCTGCTGCGGCAGGAACGCGACGACGAGGCCGCGCCGCTGCGTCACCTCGCCGGTGTCGGCGACCTCTTCGCCCGCGAGGATTCGGAGCAGCGTGGACTTGCCGCCGCCGTTCGGGCCGATGACGCCCAGGCGGGCGCCCGCCTCGACGTCGAAGTCGAGCCCGTGGAGGATCGAGCGCGAGCCGAAGCTCTTGCCGATGCCGCGCGCGGCGATCAGGGCCATGCGCGCAGGTTACGGGAGGCGGAACGCGAGCTCGCCGAGGCGGCGGTACCCGGCGACCGAGGGATGGTCGCCGTCTTCGTTGCACCACTCGAGCTTCATGCGCCCGGGCGCGCTCGGGTCCTCGAGCGTGTCGTGGAACGGAAGCACCGGCACCTCGAGCTCGTGGATCAGCTCGTTCAGGCCGCGGATCAGCTTCTCTTTCGCCGGCCAGCCGCCGTTCCACGGCAGAACGTCGCAGGCGGCAACACGCAGTCCGCGCGCGAGCCCGCGCTCGACCATGGCTTGCAGGTTCGCGGCCGCGGACTCGATCGCGCGGCCCTGCGCGATGTCGTTGATCCCTCCCTGCACGATCAGCACGTCGGCGCCTTCGACCGCGCGGTCGAAGCGAGCGGCGATCTCGTCGGTGCGCTCGCCCCAGATCCCGAAGTTGCGGAGCTCGAGCTCGGGATGGAGCAGACCCGCCCAGTGCTCCCACTGCCCCTCGGGGTCGCCGGCTCCGCGCCGGGAGTCCCAGTAGGGCGAGCCCTCGGTGATCGAGTCACCGAGGCAGGCGACGACGATCGGCATCGACCGTCAGAAGAAGAACTGCTTCCACGCAGTCCACCAGTCGTCTGCGCGGGAGACGATCTGGCGCGGCTCGGTGATCTCGACGCCCGGCCGGAAGCGGTAGCGCTCGACGTGGTCGGACGTGTTGAAGTCGACGGTGATCTCGCACGGCTTCCCGGGGTCGTACGGCGCGACCGCCTTCAGGTCGCCGAGCGCGCGCCGCGCGCCGTCCTCGACGAGCTCTCGCGCCTTCGGCGCGGGGAACTGCCGTGCACTGAAACGGCCGACGCCCTTCTTCACGGCGACAGTGGTCAGGCCGGCGCCGAGCAGCGCGCTTCCCTCGCGGCAGGACGCCTCGTCGCCGGTGACGAGCAGGACCGGGCAGCCCCAGGCCCCGCACAGCGCTGCATTGATCCCGGTCTCGCCGACTTCGACGCCGTTGAACCGGAGCCGCCACCACGACGAGCCGCTGACCGTATGGGCCAGGACGCCGTCGCGCGTTCCGGCCATGGCGTGCATGCCCACGAACAGCGCCGCGTCCACGCCGGTCTCCAGGAACGCCGTGTACTCGGTCCACTCGTTCTGGACGACGAACTCGCACGCGGGGTCGAGCTCCTCCGGGATCAGCGAGTTGAACGTCCAGCCTTCTCCCGCGCCGTGGCAGTCCATGACGACGATCTCCGTCGCGCCCGCCCCCTTCGCGCCGCGCACTGCCGCGTTGATCTCGCCGGTGTAGAGACGCCGTCCCTCCTCGTACATGGCGTGGCCGCCCGACGTCTGCTGCCACTTCGTGATCCCGGCGACGCCTTCCATGTCGCTGACGATGAAGACCTTCACGAGATCGAGCCTACGACTTCGCCGCGACTGTTGCGGACATCGACCTCACGGAACTCGTCGACGCCCAAGACCTGCGCGAGTGCCGGCCGCAACCCGCGGGACGCGCCGTCCTCGACCTTGAAGGCCCACGCATTCGTTCCGTCCGACACGCAGAACAACCCTTCGGCGCCTCCCTTCGCGAACCAGCCCGGACATGCACGCATCAGCTCCGTGTCCGCCGATCCGATGCCGCCGACCAGCTCGGGCCACGCCACCATCGCGGCGCGGATGCGCTCCGGCGTCTGCATGAACACGTCGCACATCCGTGAGAGCGGAAGCGCGAAGGTCGGCACGCCGCAGCCGTCGATACCGATCTCGGCGTCGCCGACGAGCGCCGCGACACGCTGCTGCAGCGGGTGCTCGGGCGAGCGGTACGGGTGAAGCGGCCAACCGTGTGCGCGGCACGCGGCGAGCATGCCGGCGTGCTTGCCGGAACAGTTGTGGCCGAGCTTCCCGTCCGGCCGCCCGTCCTGCAGGCCGTTCTCGAGGTCGTCGACGGTCGCCCCGGCCCGGGCGAGCAGCTTGCGTACCGCGTCGAGCTGCGGGGGCTCCGCCTGGTGCGAGGCGCTCGCGATCGCGAGCTCGTCGTCGTCGAGATCGTCGTAGCCTTCGAGGAGGGGGATCGCCTGTACCGGCTTGAGCGACGAGCGGAAGAAGCAGTGGAGATCGTCGCCGTAGGTGTCGCCGGCGGTGGAGCGCACGTGCACGCGGTGGACGGCCTCGACCACACCTCCTCGCTGCACGGTTACCCTGATCGCGTCCACCGACGCCGGAGACTACTCAGGTGCCCGAGCTCCCAGAGGTCGAAGCGTGGCGCCGTCAGCTCGATCCGCTGGTCAAGCGGTCGCCGATCGAGCAGGCGGGTCCCGCCCACATCGCCACGCTGAAGACGTTCGATCCGCCGTTGAAGGCGCTCGAGGGGGAGGGGCTGCGTGGCGTCGAGCGCCGCGCGAAGCGGTTCCTGCTTCCGACCGACGACGGCGAGCTGGTCGTCCTCGTGCACCTGATGAGCGCGGGTCGGCTGAAGTACGTGCCGAAGGGCGGCAAGGGCGCGAAGACCCCGGTGTTCAGGCTGCGGTTCGTCGACGGCGGCGAGCTACAGCTGACCGAGGCCGGGTCGAAGAAGCGCGCCGGCGTGTGGCTGTTGCGCCCGGAGGCTGCGCAGGCCGAGCTCGCGCATCTCGGCCCGGAGGCAAACACGCTGGAGGCAGACGACATGGCGCGCATCCTCGCCTCCGACTCGCGCCGCCTGCACTCGCTCTTGCGCGACCAGCGACTGATCGCGGGCATCGGCCGCGCGTGGGCGAACGAGATTCTCTGGGTCGCACAGCTATCGCCCTACACCTTGTCGAGCCAGGTCGACGCCGACGCGCTCGAACAGCTCACCACCGCGATCCGGTCGGAGATGGACCGCGGCCTCGAGCTGCGGCTCGCCGGCGCGAACGACGAGAAGACGTATCGCGTCCACGACAAGCTCGGCCGCCCGTGCGAGCGCTGCGGCACGCCGATCGCGCGCGTCGACTTCGAGGAGCACACCATCTACTACTGCCCGCAGTGCCAGACCGGGGGGCGCGTCTTGAAGGACCGGCGGCTGTCCAGGCTTCTCAAATGACCTTCGCGGGTGTTCGTCTGGAGGCCTGAGTAGTGTGCCGCCGCATGATCCGCACGCAACCCCACTCCGGCGGCTGGCTCGAGGTCGTCTGCGGCCCGATGTTCAGCGGCAAGAGCGAGGAGCTGATTCGGCGCCTGCGCCGCGCCGAGATCGCAGGGCAGCGTGCGTTGATCGTGAAGCCGCTGATCGACGATCGCTACGACGTCGGACATGTCGTCTCGCACGCCGGGGCGAAGATGCGCGCTGTGACCGCGTCGTCGGGCGACGAGGTACGGCGGCTCGCGGCCGGTTACGACGCGGTCGGCATCGACGAGGTGCAGTTCTTCGACGGTGGAGTCGTCGACGCGATCGACGCGCTCGTCTCCGACGGAGCACGCGTCGTCGCCGCCGGGCTCGCGCAAGACTTCCGCGGCCAGCCGTTCGGGGCCATGCCGACGCTGCTCTGCGTAGCGGAATTCGTCGACAAGCTCGAAGCGGTGTGCCACCGCTGCGGCGGCGCCGCGACGATGACGCAACGGCTGGTCGACGGCCGGCCGGCACCGTTCGGCGGCGAGACGATCCAGGTCGGCGCGCTCGACTCGTACGAGGCGCGCTGTAGAGCCTGCTTCGAGCCGGGCGAGGACGTGCTCTCAGCCGCAGCGCGCGTCGCGCTCGCCGGCTGACCGCGGCAGGCGCGGGGTCAGCCTCGGCCGCTAGGTTCGCCGCCCTTTAGTCTGCGGGCGTACCCGCGGACGACGGAGGCGACGAGATGGACGACACCCAGAAGTGGCAGGTCGCGCGCCTTGACGACATCGAGCGGCGCGGCCGGATGATTCCCGCCCGTGAGCACCTCGGGCTTCAGGCGTTCGGACTGAACGCGTTCGTCCCGAACGACGAGGGCATCTTGATCAACGACCACGACGAGACCGGGTCCGGTCAGGAAGAGCTCTACATCGTGCTCGAAGGGCACGCGACGTT
>JAICUZ010000313.1 GCA_025935595.1 Burkholderiales bacterium | reverse complement strand
CGAGCTGGCCGCCGCCCACAAGCCGTATTCGGCCACGCTGCCGCCTGCGCAGGCCGGCCCGGTCGCCGACGTCAATCTCGTGCTCAGCGACATCACGACGCAGATCGCTCCCGGCGTGAAGTACGCCGCCTGGGCGTGGGCGGACGGCGCACCCGGGCCGGTGATCCACGTTCGCCAGGGACAGCTCGTGAAGATCACCCTGACGAACAAGGGCGCGATCCCGCACTCGGTCGACTTCCACGCGGCGCGCATCGCGCCGGACAAGGCGTTCACCGACGTCCTGCCGGGCAAGTCGGTCAGCTACACGTTCCGTGCCAACGACCCGGGCGTCTTCATGTACCACTGCGGGACGAAGCCGGTCCTCATGCACATCGCGAACGGGATGTACGGCGCGATCGTGGTGGAGCCGAAGCCGGGTGTGCTGCCGCCGGCGGACAAGAACTACGTCCTCGTCGCGAGCGAGTGGTACCTGAGCTCCGACGGCCTCAAGGCGCCGGCGCAGTTCGACATGGCGAAGGCGCACGCGCGCCAGCCCGACTGGATGACGTTCAACGGCTACGCCGGGCAATACGTGAAGCACCCGCTGACGGCGAAGCCCGGTGACCTCGTCCGCTTCTGGGTCGTCGACGCGGGACCGTCGCTCGACACCGACTTCCACATCGTCGGCACGATCCTCAACACGGCGTATCCGTTCGGCGACCTCGATCCCGCCGACGCATTGCACAACGTGCAGACCGTCACGGTCCCTGCGGGCGGCGGCGGCGTCTTCGACGTGAAGATCGACGACCCGGGCCTGTACCCCTTCGTCTCACATGCGTTCGCGGCGGTCGACCAGGGCCAGGTCGGGCTGCTGAATGTCGGAAACGTCAAGGGGACGATGTCCCACTGACGCCGGTTGATCGATCAGGTCGAGGTCAGGCGCGCGTGGATCTCCCGCGTCAAGGCCTCGACCTTTTCGGTCAGCTCCTTGTCCTGCTGCGTGAGGTCGGTGTTCGACTGCAGCAGGGCCTTGAGCTCGTCGGTCTCGCGCTTCAGGTCGGCCTCGCGCCGCTCCATCGACTTCGAGACCTCTTCACGGTGGGCCTCGAGCTTGTCCAGCGCGTCCTTGTCGCGCTCGACCTGCCGGGTCTGCGCGAGCAGGATCAGCGGCGCGGCATACGCGGCCTGAGTCGAGAACGCGAGGTTGAGCAGGATGAACGGATAGGGGTCCCAGCGCATCCCGACGGCGACAGCGTTGACCGCGATCCACAGGACGACGATGAGGGTCTGGCCGAGGATGTACTGCGGCGTGCCGAAAAAGCGTGCCGCAGCCTCCGCGCGCCTGCCGAACGCATCCTCGCCGAAGGCGCTGAACTGCGGCATCAGCGCGGAGATTCGCCCGGATGGGGCGTGCTCCTGCCAACAGTCAGAGGCGGTTCCCCGACGCCGTCGTCCGCAGATGCCGCTTGAATCCCGTCGCAGTCAATCCAAGGGAGAACGAATGCCTCTCACTCAGAGTCAGCTGACCGACGCCGTCGCCGAGCGCGCGGGCTTGTCGCGCGCGCAGGCCAAAGGCGCGATCCAGGCGCTCGAGGATGTCGTGCTGGACGAGATCGGCAATGCCGAGAAGGTCAAGATCGGGAACCTCGTGCAGCTCACCGTGCGCGTGAAGCCGGCGACCAAGTCCCGCAAGGGCCGGAACCCGGCCACGGGCGAGGAGATCACGATCGGGCCGAAGCCGGCCTCGGTCGACGTGCGTGCGCGGGTGCTCGCCAAGACGAAGTCCGCGCTGCCTTCGATTCAGAAGGCGAAGAAGCGGCTCGCCGCGTAGCCCTCAGCTCTGTCCGCGGGCCGCTTTCGTTTCAGCGGTCCGCGGACGGCGACTGATCGCGCGCAGGGAGGTGCACTGTGACGCGAAGCCCGCCGGCATCGCGGGGCGTCAGAGTAAGGGACCCGTCGTGCGCTTGAGTGATCCGCTTGACGATTGCCAGGCCGAGACCGACGCCCGCCTGATCGTGGCGCGTGCGCTCGGTGCCCCGCAGAAACGGCTCTGCCAGCCTGCCGATCGCATGTTGCGTGAGCGTCTCGCCGGTGTTCTCGACAGTCAGCACCGCACTCTTCGGCTGAGCGCTGGTCGTGACCCACACGCTGCCGTGTTCGGGCAGGTTATGGACGATCGCGTTGTGCACGAGATTCGTGGTCAACTGCTGTAGGAGTGCGCGCGAGCCGACGGTGGTGGTCACGTCGCCGGACGTTTCGATCGTGAGTCCACGTTCCTCCGCGAGCGGGAGAAGCGTCTCGGCCGCCTCCTCCGCCACCAGGGACAGGTCGACGTGTTCGTCGGTGAAAGACCGCTGGTCGGCACGGCTCAGCAGAAGCAGTGCTTCGGTGAGGTCGATCGCACGGGTGTTGACGGCGTGGAGGCGGTCGACGAGTGCGTCGTTGTCGCGGTCCGGATCGTTGCGGGCGACGTCGAGGAGTGTCTGCGTGATCGCGAGCGGCGTGCGCAGCTCGTGCGAGGCGTTGGCGGCGAATCGTTGCTGCTCGGCGACGTGTGCGTCGAGCCGCGCGAGCATGGCGTCGAAGCTGTCTGCGAGCTCGCGGAACTCGTCTTGTCGTCCTTGGAGCTCGATCCGGTGCGAGAGCGATCCGGTCGCAGCCCGGCGAGTGGCGTCGGTGATCTGCGTCAGCGGCGCGAGCATGTGGCCCGCGAGAAGCCATCCTCCGAGCAGGCCGAACACGAGCAGGAACGTCATCACCATGGCTGCGATCGGAGCGAAGTCGCGGAGGAGGTCGGCGTGACTGCGCACCATGAAGATCACGCCGG
>JAICUZ010000092.1 GCA_025935595.1 Burkholderiales bacterium | reverse complement strand
GCGGCGAAGAACGGCGTCTACGCGACGTTCATGCCGAAGCCGCTCTTCGGCGAGAACGGATCGGGCATGCACACCCACATGTCGCTGTTCAAGGACGGTCGCAACCAGTTCTTCGACGGGGATGACCAGTACAACCTTTCGCCGGCGGGCAAGCAGTTCATCGCCGGCCTGCTGCGGCACGCGCGCGAGCTCTCAGCGGTGTTCGCGCAGTGGGTCAACTCGTACAAGCGGCTCGTGCCGGGCTTCGAGGCGCCGGTGTACGTCGCCTGGTCGCAGCGCAACCGCTCGGCGCTCATCCGCATCCCGCTCTACAAGCCTGGCTCGGAGCAGGCGACGCGCGCGGAGATCCGCTGCCCCGATCCGGCGTGCAACCCGTACCTGACGTTTGCGGCGCTGCTTCACGCAGGGCTCGAGGGGATCGAGAAGGGCTACGAGCTCGAGCCGCCGATGGAGACGAACCTCTACCACTTGACGCCCGAGGAGCGGCGCGACCGCGGGATCGTCTCGCTGCCCGAGACGCTCGGCGAGGCGATCGACGAGTTCGCGGCGAGCGACCTGATGCGCCGCGCGTTCGGCGACCACATCTTCGACAACTACGTGAAGCTGAAGCGGAAAGAGTGGGACGAGTACCGCGTACAGCTCACGCAGTGGGAGCTCGACCGCTACCTCCGCGTGCTCTAAGCGGTTTAGAGGAACGTACGGATCGACTCGCGGTCGACCCGAAGGCCGATCACCTTCGCGCCGTCGTCGATCTGCTCGATCGACTCGGCCGGGACGAGTCGGCGGCGGCGGGCGAAGAACCCGGAGCGGACCGACAGGGCGTCGGGCTCCTCGGGCGAGGTTCCGTACATCGGGCACTCGACCGTCCCGACGACCCGGCCCTTCGCATCTGCGACGAGGAAGCCGGCGGTGGCACGGAGGTCGATGGCGAGTGCGCTCACGATTGCGAAGCTATTCCCCGTCTACGTGGAAATACCTCGTCGGCCGTAAAGCTTTTGTGAAAGTGGCTAGCTGCCCCACTTGCCCGACATCGCGAGCATCGCGACGGTCAGGAGCAAGAGGATCAGCGTCGAGAGAACCGCGACGATTCGGCCGGCGATCGGCTTGGCGCTCCGCTTCCACCAGAAGCCGAGGCCGATCGTGATCAGGAGGAGCAGGATCCCCGCGTCGCTCGTGATGTACCCGATGCCGACCCACGTCGGGTCGTTGCCCGCGAAGGCGTCCTTCTCGTCGCTGTACATCACCTCGGCGAAGACGCGGAGGAGGACGTAGAACGGGATCGCCGTGAGCAGCGCCGCGAACGTCGCACGGCGCAGGAACGCGGCGTCGGGCCGGTTCCAGGCGACGTATGTCAGCACGACGACGGTGAGGATCGCGCCGACCGTTGTCATCGCGCCGAGCACGTGAAGGAAAAGCGGCCAGAACGGCCTGCTGTAGTCGGCGACGATCATGAGCCAGGCTTCCAGATCATGATCACGAGCACGGCGATCGTCGCGACTCCGGCGGCGTAGTTGACGGCGAGCGCCTTCGGGTCGCGGAGCATTGCGCGCAGCTCGCCGGACATCGTGTCGCCCGCGGCCGCCTCCCGCTCGGCAACCGCACGCACCTGCTCTTGGTGGCGGCCGCCGCGGCCGCCGAGGGCGCTGGCGAGCGCCCAGAACACGAGCGCCGCCCAGATCCAGCCGGTGCCGAACCCGAAGCCGAGGTCGTGCCACAGCCAGATGCCCAAGAGCAGCGTCCCGAGGACGCCGGCGAAGATGAGCGGCAGCGCGACCCGGATGAGCTTCATCAGGAATGCGGCCTCGCTCGGCTTGTCGGAGCGGATCGCGAGCGCGTTGAGGATCGCCGCCGCCGTCGATCCGGCGACCAGGCAGAACGCAGCAGCGATGTGCAGCATCAGCAGCCACTGGGTCTTGTCCACGGGGCGAGCGTAACGTTGTCCACGGATGGATGCACGCGAACGGCACCTGAGGCTCTTGACCGAGACGATCGAGGCGGTCAACTCGACCCTTGATCTGCAGGAGGTACTCGCCCTCGTCGCGACCAAGGTGGCGGGCGCCCTCGAAGCCGACGCCTGCTTCGTCTACCTCTACGACGACCGCTCCGACGAGCTCGTCCTGCGCGCGACGCACGGCACGCCGATCGACGAGATGAGCCGGCGTCCGCGCATGCGGCCGGGCGAGGGAATCACCGGGTCCGCGGCCGCCGCGCGCGCGCCGGTGATGCTCGAGGCGCAGGCACATCTCGATCCGCGCTTCAAGAACTTCCCCAACCTGCCGGAGGACGAGTACGAATCGATCCTCGCGGTGCCGATCCTCACGCGCGACGGCACGCTCGAGGGCGCGCTGAACGTGCGGACGCGAGAGCCGCGCGCGTTCTCCGAGGACGAGGTCGAGCTGCTGCTCGCGATCGCCGCGCAGGTTGCGCAGTCGATCGAGCACGCGAAGCTCTACTCGGAGGCGCAGCGGCGCGTGCACGAGCTCGAGGCGCTCGCCCGCATCTCGGAGGCTGTGCAGGACTCGCTGTATCTCGAGGAGTCGCTCGAGGCGATCGTGAAGACGACGATGGATGCGCTCGGCGCCACGGGCGCTGCGCTCGTGCTCGACGACGGCCGCATCGCGTGGCCCGAGGGCGTCGCGTCGACGCACGCCGTCCGCCAGGCCCTCACCTGGCGGGGCCGGCAGATCGGCGAGCTCGTCGCCGATCGCGAGACGACGTTCTCGGAGGCCGACCGCGAGCTGCTCGCGTCGATCGCGACGCATGCCGCGGTCGCGCTCGAGCACGGACGGGCAGTGATGCGCGGTGTGCTCGCCCAGGAGATCCATCACCGCGTCAAGAACAACTTGCAGACGGTGGCGTCGCTGCTTCGCCTGCAGGCGCGCGCGGCGGACGCCGTCGATCCGCGAGAGGCTCTCGAGCATTCGGTGAACCGCATCCTCGCGATCGCGGCCGTCCACGAGCTCCTGACGGAGCGGCGCGATGAGGACGTCGAGCTCGCCGATCTCTTCGACCGCCTGCGTTCGATGCTCGTGCAAGGTGTCGGCGGCGGCAAGGACGTCTCGGCCACGTTCGCGTCGGTGACGCTGTCCGGCGCGCGCGCGACAGCAGTTGCGCTCGTCTTCGCAGAGCTGCTGCAGAACGCCCTCGAGCACGGCGGCGACCGGATCAGCGTCGAGCTCGAGCAGCGAAACGGCGACCTCGTTCTCGCGATCGCGGACGACGGTGCCGGCCTCGGCGACGCACCGTCCGGGACCGGCCTGTCGATCGTCCGCGCGCTGGTTCGCGACGAGCTGCGCGGGACCCTCGAGCTCGCGTCAGGCCCCGGCGCGCGCGCCGAGGTCGTCTTCCCCGCTTAGCCCTGGCAGCGCGTGATCGGCTCGACGCTCGAGCTCAGCGGCATCCGGCTTCGGAACCTGCGTTGACACATTGCTGTGCGCGCTTCGTTACGGTGCCTGGCACCGGACGTGTCTCGAGTGCGTCCGCCCGTGTGCAGGGAACGTTGCGAGTCAGGCACGATCCTGTGTCGGATCCGTCACGGTGCCTGGCACCAGCCGGGCCGCGAACGGTCCCGTCTCGACGGGCTAGGCCGACTGGTCGTCGAACGTGAAGTGGAAGTGGTCGCCGTGGGCGTGGACGCCCAGCACCTGGTCGGCGAGGACTTCCGCCGCGATGCCGTCGAGGTAGACCTGTGCGCCGTCGCGCTCGACCACCTCGTCGCCGTCCTGGGGCTCCGTCGCGTCGTCGATCTGGAGCTCGACGCCGTCGTCGGTCTCCTGCGCGGTGATCCGCAGCCCGGTGCCCATCTCCTTCAGCGGCTCGACCGCGTCCTCGTGGATCTCGAGCATCGCCGGAGTCTAGGACACGGCGCGTTTGCGGCGCGGGAGGCCAGGCGAGGGCCACCGCAGGAGCCTTCGAGCGGGCCTCCCACACCGCACCTCTCATCCTGCTACCCCTCGGCCGTCCCGCCACTAGCCGTTCGGCCAGGGTGTACAACCCTCCGAATGCGGATCCTGATCGCCGAGGACGAGACGATCATCCGCCTCGACTTGCGCGACCTGCTCGAGCGGTCCGGCCATGAGGTCGCCGGCGAGGCGCGCGACGGGGAGGAGGCGGTGGCTCTCGCCCGCGAGCTCGAGCCCGACCTCGCGATCATGGACGTGAAGATGCCGCGGCTCGACGGGATCGAGGCCGCGAAGCGCATTCTCGACGACCGGCCGATGCCGATCGTGCTCTTGACCGCATACGACCAGGAGGAACTCGTCGCGCGCGCGGTCGAGGCCGGCGTCTTCGGCTACCTCGTCAAGCCGTTCCGCGAGCAGGACCTTGTGCCGGCGATCGAGACCGCGCGAGCGCGCCACGCCGAGCTCGCAGCGGTCCGCGAAGAGGCCGAGTCGCTCGCCGATGCGCTTGCGGCTCGCAAGGCGATCGAGCGCGCAAAGGGGCTTCTGATGGAGAAGGAGAGCCTCACCGAGGCCGAGGCGTTCGACCGTCTGCGCCGCGCGAGCCAGGTGTCGGGTCGACCGCTGAAGGTGATCGCCGAGGCCGTGGTCGATACGCTCGGTGGCGAATGACGCACACACTGACTCCCCCGAAGGAACGCGCGCGCGCCGGCTCGGGCTCCGGCACCGGCGACGCGTGGCGCGTGATCGTCCGGAACGACAACCACAACACCTTCGAGGGCGTCGCGTTCGCGCTCGCGCAGACGATTCCCGGCGTCGACTACACCAAGGGCATGGCGTTCGCGAACAAGATCCACTCGACCGGACAGGCGATCGTGTGGTCCGGCCACCGCGAGCTCGCCGAGCTCTATCACTCACAGCTCGAGGGCTACGGTCTCACGCTCGCGCCGCTTGAACGCTGACGACGGGATCAGGCGCGTCTTCGACGCCTTCCGCGGCGGTGACCCTCGGGCGCTGTTCGAGGTGATTGCCGATGACGCCGTCTGGATCGTCAACGGCACCGTGCCCGTGGCGAACGTCTACGAGGGCCGCGAGCAGATCTTCCACCTGTTCCGCGAGACGCGACGTCTCACGGGCGGCACCTATCTGTCGACGCTGAAGTGGGCGTTGAGCGACGACGCGCATGCCGCCGCGGTGTACCGCGCGCAGGGCAAGCGTGAAGGACGCGCGCTCGACATCGACCAGGTGCTCTTGATCGACCATGTCGCCGGCGTCTGGCAGCGGATCGTCGCGATCCCGTCCGACCCGCCCGCGTTCGAGGAGTTCTGGGCGGCGTGAGAGTCGGGATCCAGCTCCCCGAGGTGGAGTACGCGGCGAGCCGGGACGAAGTCGCGGCGATGGCGCGCGCCGCGGAGGAGGCCGGCTTCCACTCGCTCTGGGTCGGCGACCACCTGCTCTATCGCGACCCGGTCCGGGGCCCGTGGGACGCCTGGACAACACTCGCGTGGCTCGCCGGGATCACCGAGCGCATCGAGCTCGGCCCGCTCGTCGCGTGCACGGCGTTCCACCCGCCGGGTGTGCTCGCGCGGATGGCGGCGGCGACGCACGAGCTCTCCGAAGGCAGGCTCGTGCTCGGCGTGGGCTGCGGCTGGAACGAGGTCGAGTTCCGGGCGTTCGGGCTGCCGTTCGACCACCTCGTCTCGCGGTTCGAAGAGGCATTCACGATCGTGCGGCGGCTGCTCGCGGGTGAGAACGTGACGTTCCGTGGCCGCTACCACGAGGTCGACGACGCGGTGTTGCTGCCGGCGCCGACGACGGCGCCGAAGCTGATGCTCGGCGCGAACGCACCGAGGATGCTGTCAATCGGGCTGCCGCACGTCGCGAGCTGGAACACCTGGTTCTCGCGCTACGGCAACACGGTCCACGGCTTCGCCGCCGAGAACGCCGGGATCGACACCGCTGCGGAGCGCGCCGGCCGTGACCCCGCGACGCTCGAGCGCAGCGCCTGCGTGTTCGTCTCGGTCGAGAGCGCCGGCGCCCGCAACAACGACGAGGACGTCGAGCCGGTGCCGGCCGAGGAACTGGCCGCACACCTCCGGGCACTCGAGGACGCCGGGGCAGACGAGGCGATCCTCGTCGCCGACCCGATCACCGAGGAGTCGATCCGCTCCCTTGGAACAGTGATTCCCACCGCCTGAGGAGCGTGTCGAGCTCGTCGCGTGCGCGCTTGTGCGCGGCGACCAGCTCGACGTCCGACCAATCGGCGGCCAGCTTCTGCTCCACGTCGGCGAGGCGCGCCTCTGCCTTCTCGACCTCCGCCTCGACGACGTCCAGTGCCGACGGCTTCGGCTTCGCGGGCCGCGTCGCCCGCTCGGGCCGCGCCGCCTTCGGCGCGGGCGGCGGGGGCGCGTCCTGCGCTTCCTGTGCGCGCACGTAATCGGCCCATCCCCCCGAATACGAGGCGATCGCACGCTCTTCGACGGCGAGCAGCCGGTCGGCGACCGCGTCGAGGAGCGCGCGGTCGTGCGACACGAGCAGCACCGTTCCCGGGAACGCCTCGAGCGCCGCTTCGAGCGACTCGCGCGACTCGAGGTCGAGATGGTTCGTCGGCTCGTCCAGCACGAGGAAGTTCGCGCCCGACGCGACCACGATCGCGAGCGCGAGCCGGCGCCGCTCGCCGCCCGAGAGCGCGACGACCGGCTTCTCGTGCTCGTCCCACCCCGAGAAGAGGAACCGGCCGAGAAGCGATTGCGCCTCGGGCCGCTTCAGGCCGGTTCCGGACATCGCCGCCTCGAGCACGGAGCCGCGCTCGTCCAGCTCCGCTTCGTGTTGCGAGAAGTACGCCGCCTCGACGCCGTGCCCGAGCCGGATCTTCCCGCTCGCCGGATCGCGCTTGCCGAGCAGCGTCTCGAGGAGCGTCGTCTTGCCGGAGCCGTTCGGGCCGACGAGCGCCACGTGCTCGCCTCGCTCGATCGCGAACTCCGCGTCGTCGAGGAGCGGCTTGTCGCCCGCACGCACGCGCAGCCCCTCGGCGACCGCGACGTCGCGGCCCGAGCGCGCCGGCTTCAGGAACTCGAACCCCATCACCCGCCGCCGGTGGTCCGGTGCGAGCACACGGTTCGCCTGCAGCTTCTCGATCTGCTTGAGCTTCGACTGCGCTTGCCGCGCTTTCGACGCCTTGTAGCGGAAGCGCTCGACGAAGCGCTCGAGCCGCGCGAGCTGCTCCGTCTGGCGCTCGGCGGCCTTCGCCTGGTGGAGGTCGCGCGCCGCCTGCTCGCGCCGCCACACATGCCAGGCGCCCGGGAAGTAGACCGACTTCCCGCGCTCGAGCTCGAGCACTGCCGTGGTCACCGCCTCGAGGAACCAGCGGTCGTGCGCGACGAGGATGACGCCGGCGTCGATCGTCTTCAGCATCTCCTCGAGCCACTCGAGCGACTCGATGTCGAGATGGTTCGTCGGCTCGTCGAGCAGCAGCAGGTCGGGCTGGGAGGCAAGCGCCCGCGCGAGCGAAGCGCGAGTGAGCTCGCCGCCGGAGAAGGTGCGCAGGGGGCGGTCGAGGTCGTCGTCGGTGAACCCGAGCCCGCGGACGACCGAGGCCGCCCGGTCGCGCCAGTCGTAGCCACCCGCGTGTTCCAGCCTGGCCTGCGCCTCGGCGTAGCGGCGCAGCAGCGCGGGGTCGTGCTCGCCCGCCGCCATGCGCTTCTCGAGCGCGCGGAGCTCGCCCTCGACCGACGAGAGGTCGGCGGTACCGGCGAGCACGTACTCGCGGAGCGGCCTGCTCGATTGGTCGGGAGGCCGCTGGTCGTGCAGTGCGACGCGTGCGCCTTTCTCCCAGGCGAGCTCGCCGCCTTCGAGCGTGATCTCGCGTGCGAGCGCCCGCAGGAGCGTCGTCTTGCCGGCGCCGTTCGGCCCGGCGAGGGCCATCCGGTCTCGGCGCTCGACCTTGAACGACACGCCGTCGAAGAGGACATCGCCGGAGAACTCCTTGCGGAGCGCGGATGCGATCAGGACTGCCACGGCTGCAAACTATCCTCCGGTTCTCTGATGCGGATCGTCGCGCTCGACGTCGGCTCGTCCTCGGTGCGCGCCGTCGCGTACGGCGAGGACGGCAGGCCGGAGCCCGGCGACGCCCACCTCCCGTACACCTCGTACGACGCCGACGAGCTCGTCGACGCGTGCCGCGCCGTGCTCGCCCACGTCGGACCGGGCGACGCGCTCGCGCTGTCGTGCTTCTGGCATTCGCTGCTCCCGCTCGACGAGCACGAGCGTCCGCTGTCGACGGTCCTGACGTGGCGCGATGTGACCGGCGATCCGCCGGCACTCGATCCGGCGGCGTACCACCGCCGTACCGGCTGCTTCCTTCATCCGTCGTTCTGGCCCGCGAAGCTCGGCGGGCTCGCGGCCGCGCGGTACGTCTCGTTCGCCGACTACCTTCTGCTCCAGCTGACCGGGGAGCTCGTCACGAGCGTCTCGATGGCGAGCGGCACCGGCGTCTTCGATCCGAACCGGCTCGCGTGGGACGTCGAGACGCTGGCGGCCGTCGAGGTCGAGGAGGCGCAGCTTCCGTCGGTCTCCGACGAGCAGGTCGCAACCGTCTGGCCGGCGCTCGGCGACGGCGCGTGCTCGAACGTCGGGTCCGGCTGCCTCGGCCCCGGTCGGGCCGCCGTGACGATCGGTACGTCCGCCGCGGCGCGGGTCGTGTACGAGGCTGCGTCGTCAGAGGCGAAGCCGGGGCTCTTCCTCTACCGGCTCGACGAGCAGCGCTTCTGCGAGGGCGGCGCGCTCTCGGACGGCGGCAACCTGCACGCGTGGCTCCGCCTGACGCTCAGCGAGGCCGAGCCGACCGACCTGCCGGATCACGGCCTCACATTCCTGCCGTTTCTCGGCGGCGAGCGCTCCCTCGGCTGGAACGTGCACCGTCGCGGGCTGATCGACGGGCTCACGTTCGCCACCACCCCCGGCGAGATCGTGCAGGCCGCGCTCGAGGGTGTCGCCTATCGGCTGGCCGATGTGCTCGACGCGATCGGCGGTGTCGAGTCGGTCGTTGCGACCGGCCACGCGGCGCTCGTCAACGACGTCTGGCTGCAGATCCTCGCCGACGTGCTCGGCCGCCCCGTCGAGGTGTCCGGCGAGGCGGAGGGCTCGGCGCGCGGCGCGGCGGTTGTCGCTTTCGAGCGCGCGGGTATCACCGTGCCGGCGGCACCGGTCGCGCGCGTCGTCCAGCCGCGATCGGAGCGTTTCGAGATCCATCTGGTGGCGAGGGAAGAACAACGGAGACTGATGCGTTCACAGGAGGCGACATGATCGGGATCATCGGAGGCGGCCTCTCCGCCGCGAAGCTCGTCGAGAGCTACCGCGAGTCCGGCGGGACGGAGGACATCACCCTCTGGTCGCAGGACCCGCACGGGCCGTACCACCGGCCGCCGCTCACCAAGCGCCTGCTTCGCGGCGAGTCG
>JAICUZ010000348.1 GCA_025935595.1 Burkholderiales bacterium | reverse complement strand
CGGCGCGAACGTCCAACCCGGTCAGCTCGTCGAGGTGATCGCGCGCATCGAGCACGCGCACGTCGCGCGGGCGGTCGCGCGGGCCGCCTACCGCGCGGGCGCGACGTACGTCGACGTCGGCTACTCGGATCAGCACGTGCGACGCGCGATGATCGAGCACGCCGCCGCCGACGTGCTCTCGTGGACGCCGCCGTGGCTCCTGGAACGGGCAAAGCACTTCGGCAACGTGAACGCGGCGATCGTCGCGCTGGTGGGCGACGCGGAGCCGGAGCTGCTCGCCGATCTGCCGGGCGACCGGGTCGGCATGGCGCGGATGAAGGCGCTCGGCGAGGAGCTGACCCATCAGACGAACGAGGGTTTGAACAACTGGGTCGTCACCGGTGTGCCCAACGAGGGTTGGGCGACTCAGCTCTTCGGCACGCCGGACGTCGACGCGCTGTGGGAGCTCGTCGAGTTCTGCGTCCGGCTCGACGAGGACGACCCGGTCGCCGCGTGGCGCGCGCATGTCGAGAAGCTCGGCGCTCGCGCGAAGCTGCTGAACGACATGCGGATCGACTCGGTGCGGTACCGCGGCCCCGGCACCGACCTGACCGTCGGGCTCCTCCCCGAGTCTCGCTGGCAGGGTTGCGAGTCGACGAGCAGCACCGGCGTCAACTACGTGGCGAACATGCCGACGGAAGAGGTCTTCACCACTCCGGACTGCCGGCGCACGGAAGGAACCGTTCGCTCGACGCAGCCGCTCGTCCTCGCCGGCCAGATCGTCAAGGGGCTCGAGGTCCGGTTCGAGAACGGGCGCATGGTCGATGTCCGCGCCGACGAGGGTGCGAGTGTGATCGAGGGCGAGCTCGCGATCGACGAGAACGCTCCGTTCCTCGGCGAGGTCGCGCTCGTCGACGGCACGTCACGCGTCGGCCAGACCGGCCGCGTGTTCTACGAGACGCTCTTCGACGAGAACGCCTCGTGCCACGTCGCCTACGGCAGCGCGTACGCGGAAGCGGTCGAAGGCGGCGTGATCGACGGCGTCAACGTCTCGGCCGTGCACACCGACTTCATGATCGGCGGAACGGACGTCGAGGTCGACGCGGTGCTCCACGACGGGACGGTCGTACCGTTGTTGCGCGACAACGTCTGGCAGCCGGAGCACTGAAGGGTGTCAGACACCTTTCGGTGTCTGACACCCGGTACTAGGCCTCGTCTTCGACCGGCGGCGCGTCGGGCGCTGCGCCGACCGCCAGGACTTCCGGCGGCCGCGGCGGGACGACTGTGATGTCGACCTCTTCGTCCGACTCGCGCGCCACGAGGATCGTCGAGCCGGGCTCGAGCTGGCGGCCGAGGACGAAGTCCGCGAGCGGGTCCTCGATGTAGCGCTGGATCGCGCGGCGCAGCGGCCGGGCGCCCATCGTCGGGTCCCAGCCCTTCTCGACGAGCAGGTCCTTCGCCTCGGGGGTGAGCTCGATCGTCACGTCGTGCTCGGCCATCTGCACGCGCAGGCGGTTCATGAGCAGGTCGACGATCTGGAGGATCTCGTCCTTCGCGAGCTTCGGGAAGACGATGATCTCGTCGATGCGGTTGAGCAGCTCGGGGCGGAACGCCTTCTTCAGGTCACCCATCACGCGCGTCTTCATGTCGTCGTAGGACAGGCCGTCCTCGCTCGACATGTTGAAGCCGAGTGACACGTTCTTCGAGATCGACGCCGAGCCGATGTTCGACGTCATGATCACGATCACGTTCCGGAAGTCGACCTTGCGGCCCTGCGAGTCGGTGAGCTTCCCGTCCTCCAGGATCTGCAGGAGGATGTTGAAGACGTCGGGGTGGGCCTTCTCGATCTCGTCGAAGAGCACGACCGAGTACGGCTTCCGGCGAACCGACTCCGTGAGCTGGCCGCCCTCGTCGTAGCCGATGTAGCCCGGAGGCGAGCCGACGAGCCGGGACACGGCGTGCTTCTCCATGTACTCCGACATGTCGATCTGGATCATCGCGTCCTCGTCGCCGAAGAGGAACTCTGCGAGCGTGCGGGCGAGCTCGGTCGTCCCGACGCCGGACGGGCCGAGGAAGATGAACGAACCGGTCGGCCGCTTCGGGTCCTTGATG
>JAICUZ010000058.1 GCA_025935595.1 Burkholderiales bacterium | reverse complement strand
TGGTCGCCGATCGGCAGAACCGCCACCTGTGGCTCGTAGAGCCGGGCGATGAGCTGCATGTCGCCGAAGACGCACGTGTCTCCGGCGAAGTAGATCGACTTGTCCGCGAAGCGAATCACCACCCCCGTGGGCTCGCCGCCGTAGATGCCGCCGGCTGCGTCGTTCGAGCTCGAGTGAAAAGCGTTCGTCATCGTGAAGCGGATACCGTCGATGTCGACCGTGCCGCCCTTGTTAAACGGCACTGCCTGATCCGCCGGCAGCCCGTTCTGGGTGAAGGCGTCGACGAGCTCGACCATTCCGAGCACCTTGCAGCCGAGCTTCTTCCCGAGCTCGATCGCGTCGCCCGAGTGGTCGCCGTGACCGTGGGTGATGTAGATCGCGTCTGCGCGCTCGATGTCCTTCTCGGCGTCGGGAAAGGTCGGTCCGTTCAGGAACGGGTCGATATAGACGCGCTTGCCGTCGTCCGTGTCGAGACGAAACGACGCGTGTCCTAGCCAGGTAAGTGTCGCCATGAGCAGGAGAATAGAAGGACCGTCCGGTCCGGGGGCGAAGCTACGGAAGGATGCGTCGCGTGCTTCCGGGGCTGCTCGCGATCGCCGCGTTCTACGCGGACGGACGCGGCTCCCACGGTCTCGCCTTCGACGCGCTTCTCGGCGCCATCCCGTTCGCCGCCGTGTCGGCACTCGAGACGTTCGGCATGTTCCTCGATGCTCGCGACGACGCGGTCGCCGGCGTCCAGGCGCTCCTCTGGACGCTTGCCCTCGCGCTGCTCGTCCTCTCCTGCGCGGCCCGCTCGCCCGCGACGGCCGCAGGGTCGCTGCCCACGCTCGGGGCATCTGCGCTCGCTGCTGCGCTCGTCGTCTTCGCCGTCAAGACGTGCGTGGCCGCTGGACCGCTCGTGCGAAGGCTCGCGCTCGTGCGCCCGGCGAAACCCTAGAGCGGCAGCGAGGATGCGGCCGACCGCGCCACGTCGATCAGCGGCTGCACCGCGAAGAACGAGCCGACCGTGACCGCGAGCGCGATCCCGACGCCCGCGAGGAGCAGTGGGTCGAACGGCGGCGACCCGCCTGCGGGCGCGAGCTGGAGCTCGGCCGCATCGCGGAAGTACATCGCGCGAACGATTCCGAGGTAGTAGTACGCGGAGATCATCGTCGCGATCACGCCGGCGACGATCAGCCACCAGTAGCCGTGGTCGTAGGCGGCCGCGAAGACGTAGAACTTGCCGATGAAGCCGCCGGTGAGCGGGAAGCCGAGCATCCCGAGCATGAACACCCACATCGCGATCCCGAGGAACGGCCGCTCCCAGCCGAACCCGGCGAGGTTCTGCAGGGTGACGGGCCGTTGGAGCTCGCGTTCGCGGGCCGCCACGACCCCGAAGGCGCCGAGCGACATCGCGGCGTAGGGGATGAGGTAGTAGAGGAGCGCGCGTGCGCCCAGGGGGGTTGCCGCGGCGACCGCGATCAACATGAAGCCGGCGTGCGACACGGACGAGTACGCGAGGATCCGCTTCACGTTCCGCTGCACGAGCGCGGCGATGTTGCCCCAGGCCAGCGAGACGATCGCGATCACAGCGATCGCGACGCGCCAGAGGTGCTGGTCGTGCGGGAACGTCGTGACGAGCACGCGGTAGGTGACGACGAGTGCGGCGATCTTCGTCGCCGACGACATGAACGCGGTCACCGGCGTCGGCGCGCCCTGGTAGGCGTCCGGCGTCCACATGTGGAACGGCGCTGCAGACGCCTTGAACCCGAGCCCGACGATGATCATCGCGAGGCCGACGACGAGCATGGCGTCGTGGGCATGGCCGGCGGCTGCGATGCGGTCGAACGACAGCTCGCCGGTGATCCCGTAGACGAGCGCCGAGCCGAAGAGCAGCGTCGCCGAGCCGACCGCGCCGATGACGAGGTACTTGAGGCCGGCCTCGAGCGACCCGACGAGGTCGATGTCGATCGCCGTCAGCACGTAGAGCGCGATCGAGAACCACTCGAGCCCGAGGAAGAGCGTCATCAGGTTTCCCGCCTGCACGAAGAACGCCATGCCCGCGCCCGCGGAGGTGAGCAGTGCGTAGTACTCGGCGACGTGCTCGTCGCGCATCCGCTCGCCGTAGGAGAGGAGCACGGCGACCGCGCCCGACCCGGCGAGGATGACCTGCGCGAGCGCGCCCCAACGGTCGCGCCACATCGCGTCGTGCACGAGCGCGGTCGCATTGGGCGAGCGGTCGTCGAGGAACGCCGCCCAGATGCCGGAAGCGACGAAACCGCCGAACGCGACGAACGCGGAGGTCGCCTTCCGGCCGCGCCGAGGCGCGAACACGGCGACCATCAGCAGCAGCCCGGCTGCGCCGAGCAGCGCGAGTGAGGGCGCGAGGGCGAACCAGTCGATGTGCGGCTTGACGATCATGGGGCGTACTGGGTCCAACCGGACGAGGTGGGGGCGGAGGCCCGCCCGGAGACGAGGTTCGGCCACGCGGACAGGCCGACCAGGCAGACGACGAGCGGCACGACGATTGCGAGCTCGCCGACGCGGAGGTCGAGTGCGTTCTCGCTCACTGCCGGTCCGACGTCCTGGTGCAGCACCGCCGAGATCGCACGCAGCATGTACATCGCCGCCAGCACCATCGACGCGCCACCGATCACGGCCCAGAGCCATCCCTGCTGGAAGACGCCGGCGAGGATCAGGAACTCACCTGCGAACGTCGTCGAGAGAGGCACGGCGAGCGAGATGATGCCGACGGTCATGATCATCGTCGCGAGCGCGGGGCGACCCCGGGCCATGCCGCCGAGCAGCGAGAACTCGCCGCGGGTGCCGGTGCGACGCTCGATCATGCCGGCGAGCAGGAAGAGCGCCGTCGAGACGAGCGCGTGGTTCACGATCTGCAGCACGGCGCCGTCGAAGCCGAGCGAGTTGGACGCGAAGAGGCCGAGGACGATCAGCCCCGATTGGGCGAGCGACGAGTACATGACGACGCCGCGGAAGTCGGGCGCGCGGAACGCGAGCAGCGAGCCGTAGACCAGTGAGACCGACCCGAGGATGAGCATCACGATCCGCCAGTCGTGCACCGGTTGCGGGAAGAACGGGATCGCGATCCGCAGCAGGCCGTACAGGCCGGCCTTGCCGACGATGCCCGACAGCACCGCGGACACCTCTGCGGACGACTCGCGGTACGTCACGGGCAGCCAGCCGTGGAGCGGGAAGAGCGGCGACTTGATCGCGAACGCGACCACGAAGCCGAGGAACAGCCACTGCGACGACGACGTGCCCATGCGCGTCATGTCGAACGTCCCTTGCTGGAGGCCGAACACGACGATCGCCGCGAGCATCAGCAGCGAGCCGACGACGGTGTAGACGACGAACGTGATCGTCGCCCGCATACGGTCGCTGCCGCCCCAGACGCCGATCAGGACGTAGAGCGGAATCAGCATCGCCTCGAAGAAGGCGTAGAAGAGCAGCAGGTCCTGTGCGACGAAGACGCCGACGATCGCGCCCGTGAGCAGCAGCATCAGCGCGAAGTACGCGCGTGCCCGGTCGCGCCCGGCCCACCAGCCGTAGATCGTGCACGCCGCCATCGCGACCACGGTCATCCCGACGAACCACAGCGAGAAGCGGTACTGGCCGACGTGCCAGCTGACTTGGAGGTCGGAGAACCACGACGCGCGCTGGTCCATCTGCAGCGACGACGACGAGAAGTCGAATCGCGCGGCCGTGGTGATCCACACGCCGATCTCGACCAGCGAGATCAGTGCGGCGAGCGAGCCGAGCCAGTAGCTCGAGAGCGGCGCGATCGCAATGAGCAGCGCCCCGGCGACGGGGATCGCGATGAGCGCGGTGGTCAGCACGTCATCTGACCGCCAGGAAGACGACGGCGAGGACGGCGAGACCGCCGGCGAGCGCAAGCGCGTACGAACGGACGAGCCCGTTCTGCGCGACCGACAGCTCGCGCGAGCCGAGGCCGACGACGCCGGTGACGGCCGTGATCGAGCCGCCGATCAGTGGTGCCTCGACGAGCGCGTACAAGCCGCGCGCGACGAGGTCGCTCGTGCGATACCAGAGCAGGTCGTACAGCTCGTCCCAGTAGAACTTTTTCTCGAAGAGCGTGAGCGACCGGGGCACCCTGACGCGCTTCGCACCGTAGATCGCCCAGGCAACGCCGATCCCGGCCAGCCCGATCAGGATCGCGAGCCCCGACGTGATCCATTCCTGCGTGTTCGTGGGCTCGGCGATCGGAGCGGCGACCGGGGCGAGCCACGTGGACAGCAGATGCCAGACCGGCGCGAACTGGATCAGCCCGCCGACGACCGAGAGCGCGCCGAGCACGCCGACCGTCCAGCGCATCGAGATCGGTCCTTCCTGGCCGTGGTGAGCGTGGAAGTGCTCGCGCGCGAACGCCGACGGCTCGCCGGTGAAGACGATGAAGAACAGACGGAACGCGTAGACGCCGGTCAGGAACGCGCCCGCGAGACAGGCGACGTAGATGACGTCCCCGTACCAGCCGCGGTCGAGCGCGGCGGAGATGATCGCGTCCTTCGAGAAGAAGCCGGCGAACGGGAAGATGCCGACGAGCGCGAGCGAGCCGACGAGGAACACCCACTTCGTGAACGGCATCAGCTTTCCGACGCCCGCGAGCTTGCGGATGTCCTGCTCGCCGACGACGGCGTGGATCGCGATGCCCGCCGCGAGGAAGAGCAGTGCCTTGAAGAACGCGTGCGTCATCAGGTGGAACATCGCGTTCGGGTACGTGCCGAGCCCTGCTCCGACGAACATGTAGCCGATCTGGGACATCGTCGAGTACGCGATCACGCGCTTGATGTCGGTCTGCACGAGCGCGATCAGGCCCGCCATCAGCAGCGTCGCCGCGCCGAGCCCGGCGGCGAGGTCCGCGATCACGTAGGCGTTCTCGAACAGCGGGTGGCAGCGCGCGATCAGGTAGACGCCGGCGGTGACCATGGTCGCTGCATGGATCAGTGCGCTGACCGGCGTCGGGCCTTCCATCGCGTCCGGCAGCCATGTGTGCAACGGAATCTGCGCCGACTTCGCGAGCGCGCCTCCGAGCAGGCCGAGCGCGATCAGGTTCGCGACCGCGCCGCCGTGGGGTGAGGCGGCGAACACGCCGGCGTAGTCGAGCTTGCCGGTGTGCTGGATCAGCAGGAAGAGCGCAAGTGCCATCGTCGCGTCCCCGAACGCGTTCATCACGAACGCCTTCTTCGCCGCCTGGATCGCCGACTCGCGCTCCTGGTAGTAGCCGATCAGCAGGTAGCTCGAGAGGCCGACCATGCCCCAGCCGGCGAGCAGCAGCAGCAGGTTCCCGCCCTGGACGAGCAGCAGCATCGAGAAGACGAACACCGACATGTAGGCGAAGAACCGACGCTCCTCGTCCTCGCCGTCCATGTAGCCGATCGAGTAGGCGATGATCAGCGAGCTGACGCCGGTGACGATCAGCATCATCACGATCGAGAGCTGGTCGGTGAGCAGCGTGAGGCCGAAGTGGTACGGCCCGGCCGAGAGCCACGTCCAGCTCGTCGTCGCGTCGCTCCGATGAGATGCGCTCTTGCCCGCCATGTCGACGAACGCGACGACCGCCGCGGCGAACGCGCCCATCGTCGTGACGGTCGAGATGTAGCCCGCGACCCGGCGTGGGATCGCCGTGCCGGCGGCGGTGATCGCGACCGCCGACGCGAGCGGGAGCAGCAGGCAGATCCAGGGCGCTGCAGCCACGCTAACCCCTCAGTGTCCTCAGCTTGTCGACGTCGAGCTCGACGTTGCGGCGGCCCAGGGCGACGATCAGCCCGAGCCCGACGACGACCTCGGCGGCGGCGACGGCCATCACGGAGATGGCGAAGATCTGGCCGTCCTCGCCGCCGTGCAGGCGCGACATCGCGATCAGGAGCAGGTTTGCCGAGTTGAGCATGATCTCGACGGAGAGCAGGATGATCAACGGATTCCGCCGCAGCATCACGCCGAGGGCGCCGGTCGTGAAAAGCAGCGCCGACAGCACGACGTACCACTGGATGTCAGGCCCGTGCATCGCTCTCCCGGCGGGTGTGGGAGCCGAGGACGACGCCGCCGACGGCGGCGACGAGCAGCACGATCGACGTCACCTCGAACGCGAGCAGATGGTCGGTCAGGAACGCGCGCCCGAGCGCCTCGGGCGAGCCGAAGGAGCGCCCGACGTGCTGCGGCTTCGACAGGAATCCGCCCGCCTTGAGCCCGACGACGACGCAGACCTCGGCGAGGATCGCGCCGCCGGCGAGGATCGCACCGACGATCTGCCACGAAGGCCCGCCGGACCACGGCGACTCGTCGGTGCGGTCGCCGAGGTACGCGATCACGAACAGGAACATGACCATCACCGCCCCGCCGTACACGAGCACCTGCCCTGCGGCGACGAACTCGCCCGAGAGGAGGAGGTAGAGGACGGCGAGCGACGCGAGGTTCCCGATCAGCGCGAGCGCCGAGTAGAACGGGTTCGAGAAGCTGACGACCGCGAGCGCGCTCGCAAGGCACGCGAACGCCGCGAAGAACCACACCACCCAGACCAAGAAATTGGCCACTACGAGTGTTCCTTGTAGTAGGGGATAGGCGTGTCGTAGAGGTCGCGGTCGGCGACGGGCACGCGCTTCACCGGCGGGGCGAGCAGCATGTCCTTCGTGTAGATCAGGTCGTCGCGGTTGTACTCGGAGATCTCGAACTCGTTGCCGAGCGTGATCGCGTCGAACGGGCAGGCGAGCTCGCAGTAGCCGCAGAAGATGCAGCGCGACATGTTGATCTCGTAGATCCGTGCGTACCGCTCGCCCGCGGAGACACGATTGTCGGCCGTGTTCTCAGCCGCGACGACGCGGATGCAGTCCGCCGGGCATGCGGCCGCGCACAGCGAGCAGCCGACGCACTTCTCGAGGCCGTTCTCATGCTTGTGCAGGCGGTGGCGGCCGCGGTAGCGCGGATACACCGGACGCTTGTACTCGGGGTACTGCTCCGTGATCGGCTTCTTGAAGACCTGCTTCAGCGTGACACCGAAGCCCTTCAGCGTCTTCGGGACGATTGCCATTAGACCCGCTCCCGCCGCCGGCGGAGCCGGCGGCTCCGCTCCTTGATGAGCTCCGTCGAGCCTACGCTCATTTCACCAGCACCACGAGGAACGCGGTCGCGAGTGCGTTGACGGTCGCGACCGGGAGCAGCACCTTCCACCCGAACCGCATCAGTTGGTCGTAACGGAGGCGCGGCTGCGTCGCGCGCAGCCAGATGAACGTCGAGACGAGCGCGAACAGCTTCAGCACGAACCAGATCGGGCCGAACTGGTCGAGCCACGGCACCCACGGGAAGTGATAACCGTCGAAGAAGAGCGTCACGCAGAGGCCGGAGAGCGTGATCATGTTGATGTACTCCGCGGCCTGGAAGAGGCCCCATCGCATCCCCGAGTACTCGGTGTGGTACCCGGCGACGAGCTCGGTGTCAGCCTCAGGGAGGTCGAACGGCGGCCGCGACGTCTCCGCGGTGCCGCCGATCAGGAACACCGCGAGGCCGACGAACTGCGGGATGAAGAACCACAGCGTCGTCTGTTGCTTCTGGACGACCTCGACGAGGTTGATCGACTGGGCCATCAGCACGACGCCGAGCACGGACAGCGCGAGCGAGACCTCGTACGAGACGAGCTGCGCGCACGTGCGCATCGAGCCGAGCATCGAGAACTTCGAGTCGGACGCCCAGCCGCCGATGATGAAGCCGTAGATCCCGACTGAGCCCAGGGCGAAGATGAGGATCAGCGAGATCGGCACGTTCACGACCTGCCCCTCGATGTGGTGCCCCCAGACGGTCCAGCCGTTGCCCCACGGGATCACGCTGAACGCGGCGAGCGCGGTGAACATCGAGACGACGGGCGCGATGATGTACAGCGGCTCCTTGGCCGCCATCGGTGCGAACGCCTCCTTGCGGATCAGCTTCAGCAGGTCGGCGATCGGCACGAGCAGGCCCTTGGGGCCGGCCCGGTTCGGGCCGAAGCGCAGCTGCATGCGGCCGAGCAGCTTGCGCTCGAGCCAGGTCGTGAACGCGAAGAAGACCATCACGACGTTGATCACGACGAACGCCTTCGGGATCGTGATCCACCACGCCTCGCGCGTCACGACGGTCCCCGCTCCGGCGCCGGCGAAGCCGGTGCCTCCGCTCCTTGCGCAGCTCCGTCGAGCCTACGCTGCGTTACCTCGACGTTCGCGTGCAGGTCGCCGGCGTGGTCGCGCGCGACGCGCACGACGCCGGGCTGCAGGTCGCGGGCGACCCGCGCGCGCAGCTCGACGGAGGTGCCGTTCGACGAGACCGTGACGGTGTCGCCGCCCCGGATCCCACGCGCCTTCGCGTCGTCGCGTGAGAGCTGGATCTCGGCGTCCGGCTTCTGGAACTCGAGCTCAGGCGTGCGTTCGACCGCGGCGCCGCTGAACAGCGGGCGGTAGGCGACGAGCCGAAGCCCCGCGGGCGCGGTGGGGGTGTCAGACACCGGGGTTGTGTCTGACACCTCTTCGGCACGCGGCGGCAGGTCGGCCCGCTCGCCGATGTCCCCAAACGAGATCCCGCCGAAGCACCTGGCGGAAAGCTCCTCGAACAGCACCGACACGTGAGGTGACACCTCGACCTCGAACCGCTCGGCGAGCTTCGAGATCCACATCGTCACGTCCGGCACCGGTGCGGCCACCGTACGCCGCTGGCGCTGCAGGCGGTCTTCGAGGTTGACGGTCGTCCCGTCGCGCTCCAGGTAGCTCACACCGGGGAGGACCAGGTCGGCGATGCCGCGGAAGCTCGATTCGAACATGCCGATGCCGAGCACGAATTCGGCCTCGGCCGCGATCGCGCGCACCGACGGATCGGTCGCCGCCTCGTCGCCGGAGATGACGAGCAGGCGCGGCTTCTCTTCGACGGGCTCGCCGTCGCCTGCAGCGCTCCATGCGTCGGCGACTCCGCGGCCGTTCGGCGTGCGCGGTAGGTAGTAGACGTTCGTCGCGCCGTAGCGTGGGCCGGCATGATCGGTGACGAGCGCGTCGACGTCACCCTCAGGAGGCCCGTACGTGATCACCGCGCCCTTGCGGCGTGCGGAGCGGAGCCACAGGTCGACTACCGGTGCGCGCTCCACCACCGGCTCGTCGCACACGACCGCGATCGTCTTCGCATCGCGCAGCGCAGACAGCGGCGCGCGGTAGGCGTCGAGGCCGTCGGGCACCTCCTCCGGGAGGACCGCCTCATTCGCGCCGAGACCCTGCCGCAGCAGCTTCGCGAGGGCATACACCTCCTCGACAGATTCGCCACCGGAGAGTGCGGTCACGGTCGAGGAGCCGCCGGCGCGCAGCGTCGACTCGGCGGCGTCGAGCGCGTCCTCCCACGAGACCTGCTCGAAGCGGCGCGGCCCGGCCTTCACGAGCGGCGCCGTGATGCGGTCGCGCGCGCCGAGGTGCGAGTACGCGAAACGGCCCTTGTCGCACAGCCAGCCTTCGTCGACCTCCGGATGGTTGCGGGAGAGGATGCGCTTCACCTTGCCCTCGCGCGTCGTCGCCGAGATGTTGCAGCCGACGGGGCAGAGGCCGCACACGGTCGGCACGTTCTGGATCTCCCACGGTCGTGCTTCGAAGCGGTACTGCGTCGACGTCAGCGCGCCGACCGGGCAAAGCTCCGTCACGTTGCCCGAGAACGCGCCGCGGTACGGCTCGTCCTCGAACGTCGCAATCACCGACTGTGCGCCGCGGTTCACGGTAACGAGCTGCCCGTCCTCGGCCACCTCCTCCGAGAAGCGCGTGCACCGGTAGCAGAGGATGCAGCGCTCGCGGTCGAGCGCGATCATCGGCGAGATCGGGATCGGCTTCTCGAACGTCCGCTTGGGGAAGGTCATGCGCGTGTTCCCGGGCCCGTAGCGGAACGTCAGGTCCTGCAGCGGGCACTCGCCGCCCTTGTCGCAGACCGGGCAGTCGAGCGGGTGGTTGACCAGGAGGAACTCGAGCGTGCCGTTCTGCGCGTCGCGCGCCATCGGGGAGGTGCGTGCGGTGCGCACGACCATGCCCTCCGCCGCTGTGAGCGTGCACGCCGCCTGCGGCTTCGGCGGGCCGGGCGCCACCTCGCACAGGCACATCCGGCACGCCCCGACGGGGTCGCCGAGCCGCGGCTCGTAACAGAAGACGGGGATCTCGATGCCTGCCGCCATCGCGGCCTCGACGAGACCGGTGCCCTTCGGCACGGAGACCTCGCGGTCGTCGATCGTCAGCGTCACCGTCTCGGTGCTCACGCGAGGATCTCCAGTCCCGGGTGGTGGCGGTGCGCGTCGAGCGGCGAGACGATCCCCTCGAGCGACGACTCGCCGCCGTACGGGCAACGCCCTAGTTCGACGTGTGCGACGAACTCGCTCCGCCACTTCTTCAGATAGCTCGCGACCGGGTACACGGCGAAGTCGGCGAGCGCGCACAGCGCGCGTCCGAGCATCCGGGAGCCGACCGAGTCGAGCAGATCGAGGTCTGAGAGCTCCGCCTCACCGGCCTCGATCTTCTCCAGCAGCTGCACCATCCAGCGCGTCCCTTCGCGGCACGGCGTGCACTTGCCGCACGACTCATGCATGTAGAACTTCGACGAGCGCAGCGCCAGCTGCACCATGCAGCAGCGGTCGTCGACGATGATCAGCGACGCGGCACCGAAGAACGTGCCGATCTTCCCGAGCGAGTCGTAGTCGAGCGGGACGTCGATCTCGTCCGGTGAGAGCGCGGGCACGGAGGAACCACCGGGAATCACCGCTTTCAACTCGCGGCCGCCTGCGACGCCGCCGGCGAGGTCGTAGATGAGCTCGCGCATCGGCGTGCCGAGCTCGAGCTCGTAGTTGCCGGGGCGCGCGATGTTGCCGGAGATCGAGAAGATCGCGGTGCCGGGCGAGCTCTCGACGCCGATCTTCGCGAACTCGGCGGCGCCGAGCTCCATGATCGTCGGCACAGTCGCGATCGTGCAGACGTTGTTGATCTGCGTCGGCGCGTCGTAGAGGCCCTGCACCGGCGGGAACGGCGGCCGGGGCCGCGGCTGGCCACGTTTTCCTTCGAGTGCGTCGAGCAGCGCCGTCTCCTCGCCGCAGATGTAGGCGCCGGCGCCGCGGTGCACCGTGATGTCGACGTCGCCGAAGAGGT
>JAICUZ010000001.1 GCA_025935595.1 Burkholderiales bacterium | reverse complement strand
GGGCGTGCGTTACGTGCACGAACGTGAATCCCATCACGTGCTGGATGCGCTTCAGCTCGAGCTGCCTATCATTGCGCAGCTTCAGGTCGAGCGCGCCGAGGGGCTCGTCGAGCAGCAGGACGCGCGGACGGTTGACGAGCGCGCGCGCCAGCGCGACGCGCTGCTGCTGGCCGCCCGAGAGCTGCTTCGGCTTGCGGCCCTCGTACCCCGCGAGGCCGACGATCCGAAGCATCTCCTCGACCTGCTTGCCGACGTCGGCCTTCTTCACGCCCTTGCGGCGCAGGCCGAAGGCGACGTTCTCGAACACGGTCAGGTGCGGGAAGAGCGCGTAGCTCTGGAAGACCGTGTTGACGTCGCGCTTGTGCGGCGGCAAGCCCGTGACGGCGCGGTCACCGAGGTAGATCGTGCCCTCTGTCGGCTCCTCGAAGCCGCCGATCATCCGCAGCGTCGTCGTCTTGCCGCAGCCCGACGGCCCGAGCAGCGCGTAGAACTTCCCGGCTTCGATGTCGAGCGTCAGGTCATCGACGGCCGTCACGTCCTGGAAGCGCTTCGTGACGCCTTCGATGCGGACGTCATGGGTCACGCGTTCTCCTCCTCCACGAGGTGGGTGCCCCACGCGTACACCTGCTTGGCGAGGCTCAGGTAGGGAAAGGTCTCGGTCGAGACGACGCCTTCGACCTCGCGCAGGCGCGTCGTCAACTCCAGCAGATGGCGGCGGTCGTCGCACACGACCTCGACGAGGAGGTCGAAGCGACCGGCGGCGACGACCACGTAGCTCGCCTCGTCCCAGCCTGCGATCTCGTCCGCTACCGGCTCGGGACTGCCGGACGTCTTGATCCCGATCATCGCCTGCGCCTCGAAACCGAGGCCGAGCGGGTTCGTCACGCCGGTGACGAGCAAGATCCCGTCGTCGACGAGCCGCGCGTAGCGCGCGCGAACCGTTGCCTCGGCGACGCCGACGCGCGCCGCGATCGCGCGGAACGGTGCACGGCCGTTCTCCTGCAGCGCCTCGATGATGCCGCGGTCGATCGGGTCGAGAGAGCGAGGCCGTGTGACCGGTCCCCGCATCGCCTCCGTCACCGGCACGCCGCGGTTCTATCGGATTCCTGCGCATTTCGTCAACCGACAACCGTCCTGACGGCGAAATGCGCGGCTCAGCGCGTGCCGAGCTTCATTCCGAGCAGGCGCGGGATCCCGGCGACCGCTTTGGCCACCGGACTGCCGCGACGGCCGTGCTCCTCGGCCTCTTCGAGCGAGAGGATCGCGGCGCGGATCACCCCGCCGCCGATCCGGCGCACCGGCTCGCGCGGTACGCGGGCGACCTTGCGCTCGACGAGCGGCAGGCGCGTCCACTCGTCGTCCGCGCCGGCGGCGAGCGACGCGAGCACACGCCCTGCGAGCCACGAAGGGCCGACACCGTGCCCCGAGTAGCCGAGCGCGTAGTGGATCCGCGTCGACGGGACGGTGCCGATGAACGGCACGTGGTCGGCCGAGACGTCGATCGGGCCACCCCACGCAGCCTCGACCTTTACGTCGGCGAGCGCGGGCAGCAGACGGCGCAGGCCCTCTTCCGCACGTCCCGCAGTCGGGGCGTCGTGGGTGAATCGCTCGTCGATGCGCGCGCCGAAGCCGATCGGGCCGGAGCCGGACCCCATCAGCACGCGCCCGTCGTTCGTCGTCCGGAAGTAGTGCAGGAACATGCGCGCGTCGTAGATCCCGAGCCCGTCGGTCCAGCCGGTCTCGCGAAGGAGGTCCGGCACGGGCTCGGTGAGCACGACGTAGCTGCCGAACACCGTCAGCCGCCCGCGGACCGGCCGCCATTCGGTGGCGGCGGCGTTCGTCGCGACAACGACGTCCTTCGCACGGACAGTGCGGCCGTTCGCGGCGATCGTGCCGTCGGTGCGCAGCTGGGCGCGCGTTCCTTCGTAGACCTCGACGCCGTCCGCGAGCACGGCGCGCCGGAGCGCGCGTACGAGCCGCGCGGGATGCACGGTCGCGCCGTCACGGAAGAACACTCCGCGGCGGAACCGCGGGGAGATGCCGGGCGACTCCCTGAGCTCTGCCTGTTCAGGGTGGCCGACCTCCCGCGCGGCGGCGACCTGCCCGTCGATCTCGGGATCCTGCGACGTCGCCGTCGACACCTCGAGGAGGCCGTCTTCGCGGAGCCATGCGTCCTCCCCGCGCTCGGCCAGAAACGTGCGGATGCCGGGGATGATCTGGTCGCCCGCGGCGCACAGCCGAAGCGCCGCCTCGTCGCCGAACAGGTCGCGGAGCGTCGGCAGGTACGACCAGTAGCCGTGGCAGAAGCCGCCGTTGCGACCGCTCGGCCCCCAGCCGCAAAACTCCGACTCGAGCAGCGCGACACGCGGGGGCTCGGGAAGCGCGCGCAACGCGAGCGCTGTCCAGAGCCCGGTGAAGCCGCCGCCGACGATCGCGACGTCGACGTCGAGGTCGCTGCGAAGCGACGGCGAGCGCTCGCCGTCGTCGGCGTCGCGCAGCCACCACGCAGGTTGCTCGCCCGGAGGGACTGTCGGCTTCACGCCGGGACCGGCGCGCCGATCGGTGCCGCGACGTCCTGCGGGCGTGCGGGCAGCAGAGCGACGATGGTGCTCGTCAGCGCGACACCGAACCATTGCCAGCCGCTGAGGGTCTGGCCGAACTTGAGGTAGCCGACGAGGACGGCAGTGACTGGGAAGGCGAGCTCTGCGAGCGTCGCCGCAACGGCCGGAGTCGAGCGGAGCCCGTAGTAGTAGAGGAACATCGCTGCGAAGCCTGTCACGAGCGCCAGGACCGTGATCCAGCCCGAGTCGTGCCAGGACGCGAACGCCGGGACGCCGAGCACGAGCAGGGCGATCGCGCTGGCGGGGAGGCCGAACAGGAACCGCAGCGTCGTGACGTGCTCGAAGCGCAGGTCGCGCGCGAGGTAGCGGCCGAACACCGTCCCGAGGCCCCACAAGAGTGCCGCGCCGAGCGCATACGACATCGTCGCGAGGCCGTGTGCCTCTGGATGGAACGGATGCGGGACGCCCATGAACCACGTCCCGGCGAGCGCCGCGACGAAATAGGGCACGTAGCGGCGGCCCGGCCGCTCGTCGAGCACCACCATCGCACCGAGCACCGCGAAGACCGGCTGCACCTTCTGCAGAACGACCGGTGTGACGAAGTCGTTGTGGGTGAACAACGCCTCGGTGAACAGGATCGTCGCGACCGCGGAGGCCCCGGCGCCGACGGCGACCGCCGCGAGGAGGTGCCGCCAGCCGAGCCGGAAGACGGCGGCGAGGGCGCCGGCCGCGAGCGGCAGCGTCAGGACGACGAGGACGAGGTGCTCGCCGAAGACGATCGTCGCGGGCGTCGTGGTCGAGGCGAGAGGACCGCGGATCAACGCGTCCAGACCCCACAGCGCCGCGGCAAACGCGACGACGACGATGCCGAACGATCGCTTCACGCTTGCGAACGCTAGCTGGAGACTTGGTAGTCGAAGATCCGCCGCGGCGTGACCTTCACGATCACGCGGTTCTCCGGGGTGTGGAAGTCCTTGCCGTCGTTGTACTTCCGCGACAGCTCGTGGATGTGCTCGTTCGCACCTTCGACCTCGAGCTCAGCAACGCCCTCCACCTCGAAATACCGATAGGCACGCTCAGCGTCGAAGATGGTGACGCTCACGCGCGGATCGCGCCGCAGGTGCCTTCCCTTGGCGCGATCGTTGCGCGTGTTGAAGATCACGTGCTCGCCGTCGGTGTCGATCCACACGACGCTCGTCTGCGGTGAGCCGTCCGACTTCAGCGTCGCGACGACGCCGAAGTTCCGGTCGCGAAGCAGCGTGAGCTGTGCGTCGGTCAGTTCCGCCAAACGCTCACTTCTTCACGATCGTCGGGATGTCCTTGATCTTCCCGTCCGCGATCTGCTGCTTGATCTGCTGCACCTTGTCTTCGATTCCCGCCGGAGTCTTCGGCGAGAACTTCCCGATGCCGACGCCGTTGACGTCGAGCCCGTACACGGCGTCCTCCCCGCCCTTGAACTTGCCGTCCTTGGCGTCCTTGATCGAGTCGAACACGGCAGTGTCCACCCGCTTGAGCGCGGAGGTGAGCACGTAGCTGCCGAGGTAGCCCTGGTCGGCGTCGACGCCGACGCCCCAGACGTCCTTCTCCTTCGCGGCGTCGAGCGCGCCGAGGCCGCAGCCGCCCGCCACCTGGAACACGACGACCGAGCCGTCGGCGATCTGGTTCAGCGCGACCTCTTTGCAGAGCGCGAGCTTCTCGAAGTCGTTCGAGTACCCGTTCAGCGTCTGCACGCCCGGGAACGCAGCCTTCGCGCCGGCCTGGAAGCCGGCGATGTAGCGGTCGACCGGCGGCTGCTTCTGCCCGCCGACCGACGAGACCGCCTTGCCGCCGCGTTCCTTCGCCGCGAGCCCGGCGGCGTAGCCGGCGAGATAGCCCGCCTCCTGCTCCTTGAACAGGAGGCCCTCGACGTTCTTCAGCCCGCCTTCGTCGGCGTTCGACACGTCGACGATCGCGAAATGGGTCTTCGGGAAGTGCTTGGCGACGGCCTTCATCGCCTCGATCTCCGTGAAGCCGACGCCGATCACGAGGTTGTACCCCTGGCGGGCGAGCGCCGTGAGGTTCGGGATGTAGTCGGACGACGACGCCGCGGTGACGACGCGGGTCTGAACCCCGAGCTGCGCGTGTGCGCGCTGGAGGCCGACGTAGGCGAGGTGGTTGAAGCTCTTGTCGTTCAGCCCGCCCGTGTCGGTCGAGAGCCCGACCTTGAATGTAGAAGCCTGCGTCGTGGTGGTCGAACCGGTCGACGATTTCTTGGATCCGCAGCCGGCCGCGACCAGCGCGAGAGCCGCAACGAGGGCGATTCCGATGAGTCGCTTCACGAGTCCTCCGAGGTTTTAGACTATGGGACGAAAACCTGTGCCGAATTCTACTTCGCACGCGGTCGTCGCCGTCGTGATGAGGGTTCACGGCGGCCGGCTCGAGGCGCTTCTGCGCCGGGTCGGCCGGCTGCCCGGCGAGTCACTGGCGCGCGCGCTCGAGCGGGCGATCGAGGTCGGCCAGCTTGCTCATCTCGAGCAGCTCGAAACGCGGATCCTCCGCGACGGCACGCTCGCGACGGTCTACCTCGGGTTCGCACGTCCGGGCACCGAGCTCACCGGCGACTGGCGTGTGGTGGGGACGCGCACGCCGCCCGAGGAGCGCGAGCTCGTCGGCGCGGCGCAGGCGCGGCTGCGCGCGAAGCTCTCGTACACCAACCTCGGCTTCGCGCTCGCACCCGAGGTGTTCACGATCTCGGAGCTGCGCGAGCTGTACGTCGCGGCGCTCGGCCATGACGTGTCGGCCACGAACCTGCAGCGGGTGCTGCTCCGCCGCGGCGCCCTCGAGCGGGTGGACGGCCACCGCGCCCCGGGCCGCACCGGCGGTCGGCCCGCGGCGCTCTTCCGCTTCGCGTCGCAGCGGCTCGAGGTGACCGACGAGTTCGCGGCGCTCAGGCCGCCGCGCTAGCGAGGATGTCGCGCCAGCGGCTGAAGAGCAGCTGGTGGTTGCCGTCGACCAGCCGAAGGTCTGCGTGCGGCAGTCGCTCCGCGAACGCCTCGCCGATCGGCGGCGGGCACACGTGATCGTCTCTCCCCCACCAGAGCGTCACCGGTGCGCGCACGTCGGCGAGGTCGAACCCCCACGGCCGGCCGAGGTACGCCAGCTCGCGCGCGAGCCACAGTCCGCCGTGCCGGAACGACTCGACGCGGCCGCGCGCATACGCCTCGTCGCACGCGGGGTCGCCGGTCGGCGGCGTCGGCTGCCTCCCCCACCGCTCGAGCCCGCGAGCCGCCACACGCGGCGAGACACGTGCGACCCGCATCGCCGCGCGCACGTCACGCTGTAGCTCCGCGACCAGATCGATCGGCGGCATCGACCCGACCAGCGCGACGCGCGCGACGCGCTCCGGAGCGACCGCCGCAAGCGCCAGTGCGTGCGGACCTCCCGCCGACCAGCCGATCACGCCGAACCGCTCGAGATCGAGCTCAGCCGCGGTCGACTCCGCCCACGCGCGAAGCGACCCGAAGCGACGCGCCGGTCCACAGCGGTCGACGGCCAGCAGGCGCACGCCGAGCGACGTCGCGATCGCGTCGTCGGGATGGCGTGAGAGCCGCGAGTCGCCGCCGCCGTGCAGGTAGACGACGGGCGTCCCGTCCGGGTCGCCCGCCTCGTCGACGACTAGCGCGTGACGACCAGTGTGGTCTTCATGCCGAGCTGGCGATGGTTTGCGACCGAGCACCAGAACGAGTATCGCCCCGGCGCCAGCTTCAGCGTCAAGTCGGCGCGGCCGCCGGCGGGGACGACGCCCAGTCCGGCGATGTGCTTCGCACCGATGCGCTGCACCCGCAGGTCGTGCAGGTCCTGGCCGAAGTTCGCCAGCTCGATCACCGCCGCGCCTGAGTGCACCCGGACCCGCGAGAGCGAGAACGAGTACTCACGCGCCACCACCTGTACGCGCGACGGCGCCGCCGCCTTTGGCGTCGCGTGGAACAGCGAGAGCCCGAGCAGGCCCGTCAGGACCGCGAGCTTCACTTGACGAGCGTCGGCCGCTTGAACTTCGAGATGTGCGGGAGGATTCGCTCGGCGTCGAAGCGCAGCCACTGCTCGAGCAGCGCCGCGTAGACGCCGCGGAAGTCGCTCGTCGCCTTCAGGTTGCCGTCGCGGTCGAGCCCGCTCGCGAGGCCCGGGTACTCGCCGACCTGCGTGCCCGCGACCTTCGTACCGATCAGGAACCCGGTGCCGGCCGCGCCGTGGTCGGTTCCGCCGGAGCCGTTCTCCTCGGCACGCCGGCCGAACTCCGTCCAGACGAGCGTCAGCACGCGATCGGCGACGCCGCGCGCCTCGAGGTCGCGCTGGAACGCGTACAGCGATGCGGCGGTCGTCGTCAGCGCCGGTGTCAGCTCGGACGCCTGGCTCGCGTGCGTGTCGTACTCCCCGGTCGCCTCGAGCGCGACGCACCGCAGCGGCAGCCCGGCGGCGATCATCGCCGCGAGGCCCTGCAGGCTGCGCGGGAACGAGTCGTTGCCGGCCGGGTACGGCACGGCGGGCGTGAGCTTCTTGCCGCCGAACGGCTGGAGCTGGCGGCGGAGCGTCGCCGACTGTCCCGCAACTTTCGCGGCCGTGCGGGACGCGGCATCGTGCGCGCCTGCGTTGCCGAGCATCCCGATCGCCTCGAGCATCCTGTCCTCGACCTGGCCCCAGACACCCGGCGACCAGAAGTCGTATTGATCGGGGCCGTCGATCGCGGCGACCGGCACCTTCGCGGTCGCGAGCGCGGGCTCCAGCGAGCCGGTCAGCGACAGGCCCTGCAGCGGGTTGTCGGGCGAGCCGACCACGTCGAGGTACCGGCCCAGCCAGCCGGTGAGCAAGCGGGAGTCCGTCGCGCCGACCTCCCAGAAGTGGCGAGAGGTGAAATGCGACTGGTCGGGATGGTCGTACCCGACGGCAGGAAGCACGGTCACCTTGCCTTCGCCGTGCAGCTGTGCGATCTGATCGAGCGCCGGGTGCCAGAACAGCCGATCGTCCTCGGCGAACGCCGTCCCGCCGGAGATCGCGAGGCTCGGACGCAGCTTGCGATAGAGCGGATCGGCCTGCGGCGAGAGGAGCGAGAGCGCGTCCGCGCCGCCCTGCAGGAACACGGTGACGAGGATCGGGTTCTTCGGCATCGTCGCGGCCGCGGCGATCCCCTCGTCGAAGATGTCGAGCCGGCCGGCGCCGTAGACCGTCAGCGCCATGCCGAGTGACCGGGCCATGAAGCCGCGCCGCGTCAGCCCGGTTCCCGCCGGCGTCGGCATGCCGGGCTCGATCGACGGCAGCCCACGCCCGGCGACCGCGCGCAGCGCACCCGCCCGGGTGCACTCGTCGCAGACGATCCGGCTCACTTCCCGCTCCCGGCCGACGCTCACGCCGTCTGGAGGTCGGGGGACACGGCGATCAGGTGCCGAAGCGCGTTCTCGACGAGCACCGGATACTGCACCTGCTTCCACTTGTCGGTGCGCGCGTCGTGCAGCGCGCGCTGCGTGAAGCGGAGCAGCTGGCGGTGCGTCGCCGGCGTCAGCTCCGGGTTGTTCCAGAAGGCGAGCGCGCGCTTGAGCGTGGTCGGCGCGTCGATCGCCTCCTTCGCCTTGCCCGGATCGAGGCGGCGGTCGCCGAGGATCTCGCCGACGGCGATCCACCGGCCGCGGAACGTCGCGGTGTCGAGCCAGCGCGAGTCGTCCCAGCCGGCGACGTTCGGCGGATAGAAGAGCTGTTGGCCGGAGAGCCCGCCGATCCACGCCCACGCGTCCGTCGTGACGCCGGCGTTGAGGCGGCGAAGGAGACCGGCGATGTGGACGACGGGCGGCTTCGTCATGCGCGGCCCGGTGTGCAGCGCCGGATGCTTCAGCACGATGTCGAGTACCGGCTTGATCTGGCGGCCGCTGCCGTTGTAGGCGGCTTCGAGCGCGCGCTGCGTCTTCGCGTCCGGCGCGACGGGAATGAAGTAGCTCCATAGCTTCTGGGTGAAGAACGACGCGTGCTTCGGGTTCGAAAGACAGAGATGGCATGCATCGCGCCAGGCGTAGTCACCGCTCTTGCGGAACACCGTCTTGATGCCGGTGTCGTGACGGCTCGCGTCGAAATGGAAGTCGTATTCGCCCTTCCGGCGGCTCCAGCGGCTCGTCCAGCCGGTCAGAGCCCGCGCCTGCTCGCGGACGTCGCGCTCGGTGTACGCACCGCGGTCGGCGCCGAGCGTGAACAGCTCCATCATCTCGCGACCGTAGTTCTCGTTCGGCGCGTCCTTCGTGTTCTGGGTGCCGTTGAGCCAGACGAGCATCGCGGGATTCGCGGTCACGTCGAGCAGCAGCTGCTCGAACGAGCCGAGCCCGTGCTTCCGGAACAACTGGTTCTGGGCGATCATCAGGCCCTGGTCGCCGACGCCTGCGTTCGACGTCGCGAACCAGTCGTGCCAGACGAGCGCCATGCGCTCGACGAGCGGACGCGACGTGCGCACCATCTTGTCGAGCCACCAGCAATGGTCGTGACCCCACGCGTCGGCCGGCGCGAACGGGCGACCCTTCGAGTCGTGTGGCTTCGGCCCGACGAGCTTCTCGACTCCGGGATTCAGGAGCGAATGGACGGCGCCGTCGAGACCGAGCTTCGCGAGCTTCGCCGCCTCACCCGGACGCGGGCCGAAGCCGGCGCGCCAGAGCAGCCGCTCGGCATGCGACGCATCGAAGTTCCCGCGGTATACCGGCGCCCCCACCGGAGCCTTATCGTCAGCTCCGCGGGCAACGCCGAATCACTCGTTAGAGGCGTTTCCAGAGGAGGACACGAGCCTCGCCGCGACCGTCGTAGTCCTCGTCCACCCGCTCCACCTCGAAGCCGAGCGCCTGGTGAAAGGCGACCGACTTCTCGTTGACCGGCGAGGTCACTGCGCGAACGACCGTGCGAGGCGCGACGGCCGCGAAGAAGCGCTCGTACAGCTCGCGCCCGAGCCCCGAGCCGCGCTGCGACGGGTCGACACCGACGAAATGGATGTATGCCTCGTCGTCGTGCGTCTGCGACCGGAAGCCGCAGAGGAAGCCGACGACGCGACCGCCCGTTTCTGCCACGAACGAGGTGTCGCGGAAATGGATGAAGAAGAGCTTCGGCAGCATCGCCGACATCGGGCGGCCGCCCCACCAATCGTCGATAACTGCAATCACGGATGCGTAATCCGCAGGCTCCGCGTGCCGGACCGTCGCCATTAGCCTGAGCCTATGCACATCCTCGTTCTCGGCGGCACGCAGTTCCTCGGTCGCCACGCGGTCGACGCCGCGCTCGCGCGCGGTCACGAAGTGACGATGTTCAACCGCGGGCAGACGCGGCCCGAGCTGTTTCCCGACGCCCGAAAGCTGCGCGGAGACCGTGACGGCAACCTCGACGCCGTGCGCGGGCGCGCGTTCGACGCGGTCGTCGACACGAGCGGTTACGTGCCGCGCATCGTCCGCGAGACGATCGACGCGCTCGGCGACGTCGGCCACTACACGTTCGTGTCGTCGATCTCCGTCTACGCCGACGTGTCGACGCCGCCGACCGAGAGCTCGCCCGTCGCCGAGCTCGAGGAACCGACCGAGGAGTGGCGCGAGGCGTACGGCGAGCTGAAGGCGGACTGCGAGGACGTCGTCCGCGAGCGCTTCCCGGGAGCGTTCATCCCGCGCCCGGGGCTGATCGTCGGCCCGTGGGACCCGACGGGGCGCTTCACGTACTGGCCGGAGCGGTTCGCCGACGGCGGCCGCGTGCTCGCCCCCGCGCCACCCGAGGCCGACGCGCAGGTGATCGACGTGCGCGACCTCGCCGACTGGATCGTGCGCGCCGCGGAACGCGGGCTCGCCGGCACGTTCAACGCGGTCGATCGGGCGGTCCCGCGGTCGACGCTCGTCGAGACGTGCGCCCGGGTGGCCGGCGTCGATTCCGAGGTCGTCTGGGTCGACGGCGCCTTCCTCGCCGAGCACGAGGTCGGGGAGTGGATGGAGCTGCCGCTGTGGCTCAACGACCCCGCATATGCGGGGATGCTCTCGGTCGATCCCTCTCCCGCGTTCGCCGCCGGGCTCGAGCCCCGGCCGCTCGAGGAGACCGTCCGCGACACGCTTGCCTGGATCGCCGCCGGCGACGCGCCGGCGGAGACACCCGCGGGGCTCGACCGGGCGAAGGAACAGGTGGTACTTGACGCCTGGCTCTCGAAACGTTAGTTTCGAAAGATCTCTTTCGATAACTCCCTCACCCTGACCGACCCACGGGCGATGCGCGCTCTCGCGCATCCCACCCGGCTCGCGCTCCTCGACCACCTCCACGCCGTCGACCAGGCGACGGCGACCGAATGCTCCGAATTCGTCGACGAGAGCCCGTCGTCGTGCAGCTACCACCTACGCGCGCTCGCGAAGTGGGGCTTCGTCGCCGAGGGCGCCGGTGGCGCGGGCCGCGAGCGCCCGTGGCGCGCGACGGCGACGCGGATCGAGTTTCCGTCGGACGGGATCGAGGCGACCGTGCTCCGGGACGAGCTCGTCGCGCGCCAGCAGCAGCGCGTGCGCGACGCGCTGCGGCGCGAGCACGAGCTGCCGGCCGCGTGGCGACGCGCAGTGCAGACGTCGTCGGCATCGCTCGACCTGACGACGAAGGAGCTCGAGGAGCTCGGTGAGCGCTTCGAGGCGCTGCTCGACTCCTACCGCGGCCGCGAGGAGCGGCGCGGCACGCGCACGGTCATCGTGAGCTTCGGGGCGACGGCCGAGCCGCCGGCGTAGGCTTGACGGAGCCGGTCAAAGAGCGGAGGTGCCGGCTTGGCCGGCGCGGGAGCGGGAAGTGAGCCTGCTCCGCGACCGCCGGCTCGCCGCCCTGCTCGTCGCCGAGATGATCTCGTCGACGGGCACGCAGATGACGTGGCTCGCGCTGCCGTGGTTCGTGCTCCGCGACACGGGCTCGCCGCAGCGCATGACCTGGGTGATCATCGCCGAGGTGCTCCCGGTCGCGATCCTCGGCTTCTGGGGCGGCGCGATCGCCGGTCGGCTCGGCACACGACGGACGATGCTGACCTGCGACCTCGCGCGCGTGCCGCTCTTCGCAGCGATCCCCGTGTTGCACGCCGCGGGCGCCCTCCCCTTCCCCGCGTTGCTGGCACTCGTCGCCGTGTCCGGCGTCTTCCTCGCGCCGTACTTCTCGGTCCAGCGTGCCGTCGTGCCCGAGCTCGTCGGCGAGGAGCAGGCGGACGTGGCGCAGGCGGCCGCGCTGTTCCAGGCAGCGAACCGCACGACGATCTTCATCGGCCCGCCGCTCGCCGGGGTCCTGATCAGCCTCATCGGCACCGCCGACGTGCTCTACGTCGACGCGGCGACGTACCTCGCGTCGTTCCTGCTCGTCGCGACCTTCGTGCGGCTGCCCGAGATAACGGCCGAAGGCCCGCCGACCGGCGTGCTCGACGGCGTCCGGTTCATCGCCCGCGACAAGCTCCTCCGCCTGTGGACGCCGGCGTTCACCGTGATCGACATCTGCTGGATGCTGCTCTTCGCCTCGCTGCCGGTGCTGGTCGTGTCGAGCTACCACGCCAACCCGCGCATTCTCGGCTGGCTCTTCGGCGCGATGGGCGGTGGGTCGCTCGTCGGCGCGCTCGTGTCGATGGTCGTCGTGCGCAAGGTGGAAGCGCTGACGCTCGGCGCGGCGGCGTTCACGCTGGAGATGGCGTCGCTGTGGATCCTCGCGATCCCCGCGCCCTGGGTGGTCGCGTTCTCCGGGATGGCGCTCGCTGGATTCTTCACGTCACTCGTGAACACGCCGGTTCACGCCCTGATCACGCTGCGCATCCCGCGCGAGATCCGCACGCAGGCGCTCGCATCGTTCGGCGTCTTCCAGTGCATCGGCTCGCCGATCGGGCTCCTGCTCGCGGGCCCGGCGCTCGCCCGCTACGACACGCACAGCGTGCTCGCGGTCGTGCTCGCGATCGACACCGTCGCGGCGGCGACGTTCGTCGTCGCCGCACTCGCCGAACGATCCTCGTTGCGCGCTGCGCTCGTAAACTCGGCCACGTGAAACGGTTCGAAGGGAGGCACGTCGCGGTCACGGGTGCGGCGCGTGGGATCGGGCTGGCGATCGCGGAGCGGCTCGCGTCGGAAGGCGCGCGCCTGACGCTGATCGATCGCGACGAGCCGCAACTCGCCGGTGCGACGGTTCGCGTCGTCGACATCAGCGACCGCGGCGCCGTCGCCGCCGCGTTCACGGAGCCGCTCGACGGCCTCGTCGCGAACGCGGGGATCGGCGGCGCGAACGAGCCGGGCGAGAACGACCGCTTCGACGAGATCTTGCAGACGAACCTGTACGGCACGTACTGGTGCGTTCGCGCCGCCGAGCCGCTGTTGGCTGACGGTGGGCGCATCGTCGTCACGTCCTCGATCCTGTCGCGGATCGGCGTCGCCGGGTACACGGGCTACTGCGCCTCGAAGGCCGCGCTGCTGGGGCTCACGCGGTCGCTGGCGGCCGAGCTCGCACCGCGGCGGATCCAGGTGAACGCGATCTGCCCGGGCTGGGTCGACACCGACATGACGCGGCTCGGCCTCTCGCTGTTCGAGGGGCTCACGGAAGCAGAGGCGTGGGAGCTCGCCAAGCAGGAGGTTCCGCTTCGCCGCATGAGCGATCCGAGCGAGATCGCCGGCACCGTCGCCTGGCTTCTGTCCGACGATTCGGTCGGCGTCACCGGCCAGGCGATCGACCAGAACAACGGCGCGTTCATGATCTGAGCGCGTGTTCCGTCCGACGGCGGTCCTATCGTTGCGCCCATGCTTGAGCGCGACTACCTCCGCCGCGGAGTCCTCGAGTTCGTCGGGGTCTTCGCCCTCATCTTCATCGCAGCCGGCGGCGCCTCGTTTGCGCGCTCGCCGATGGATCTGGCGTTTGCCAACGGGCTCGTGATCGCGGTGATGGTCTCGGCCGCCGGCCCGATCTCGGGCGGTCACATCAACCCGGCCGTCACGCTCGGCTTCCTCGTCACGAAGCGAATCGCGCCGCTACTCGCCGTCGTGTACTGGGTCGCGCAGTTCGGCGGGGCGATCCTCGCCGCGCTGCTGCTCAAGTGGGTCATCCCGAACGGTGCGGAGGCCGCCACGAACCTCGGCGCGCCCGCGCTCGGCTCCGGCATCGGAAGCGGCCAAGCCGTCGTGATCGAGGCGGTGCTGACGTTCTTCCTCGTCTGGGTCGTGTTCGCCAGCGCGGTCGACCCGCGTGGAACCTTCAAGCAGGTCGCCGGCCTTGCGATCGGCTTCGTGATCGCGTTCGACGTCCTGATGGCGTACGGCCTGACCGGCGGCGCGATGAACCCCGCGCGCGCGTTCGGCCCGCAGCTCGCAGGCAACCACTGGGCCCACTTCTGGGTGTGGTATGTCGGCCCGTTCGCCGGTGGCGTGATCGCGGCGTGCGCGTACGAGTTGCTGTACCTCCGCCCCGAGCGTCCCGAGCCCGTCGGCACACCCGAATCGGGCGTCGAAGAGCCGGGCGCAGGCAAAGCGGCACTCTCGTAGCCGTACTTCGGTAGGTTCCTGCCTCGATGCTTGCGTTCGTCGTCGCCGAGCTGTCGAGCGGCCACAAGGTCGGATTGGCCGTCGTGGGCGCGGCGTTCATCGTCTTCGCGCTCGTGTCGTCCTTCGTCCTCCCGCGGCGCATGCCGAACTTCCCGGGTCGCTTCATGGGCCTCTACCTGACGATCGCGGTGCTGTTCTTCGTCGCGATGCTCGCCGCGGTGCTCATCTTCGGCAAGGAGAAGTCGGAAGCCGCCGGCGAGGGCCATGAGACGACAACGACGACGGCTCAGACGACGACGGCTGCGCCTTCGGCGACGGGCGATGCGACCGCGGGCAAGGCAGTGTTCGCAAGCGCCGGCTGCGCGAGCTGCCACACGCTGAAGGACGCGGGCTCGCACGGGACGATCGGGCCGGATCTCGACCAGCTGAAGCCTCCCGAGGCGCGCATCGTGACGCAGGTCGAAAACGGCGGCGGCCCGATGCCTGCGTTCAAGGGCCAGCTGTCCGCAAAGCAGATCCAGGACGTCGCGGCGTACGTCTTCACCGCGACCCACAACTCCTAGAACCCACCCCGGAAAAGACGAAACCCGCCCGGGGGAGGGGCGGGCATCGCCGCAGTCACGTCAGTCCGCCGGACAGTGTCAGGGGGGAGCCGGCAAAGGGCATCCTGCTCTACGAATGGACTGGTGCGCATCAACCAGAAGGGTGATTTCGCGCGGCGCGGACCTCGGAGGCGGAGAAGGAGGGATTCGAACCCTCGAGGCAGGGATTTCCCCACCTAACGCCTTAGCAGGGCGCCGCCTTCAGCCACTCGGCCACTTCTCCGGGCGCGCGCATCGTACCCAAGCCCTCCGGACACGAAAGCCCGCGCGGCGGCGGGCTTTCGGCAGCGGAGGGAGAGGGATTTGAACCCTCGACGCACCTTTCGGCACGTACGCGATTTCCAGTCGCGCTCCTTAGACCGCTCGGACACCCCTCCGAGCGGCGCCATCCTAGCCGCCGCGAGTTGTGGCGACGGCAGCGCGCAGATGCGCGGCGCCGTCGGGCTCGAGCACCGCGCCGTGAGGGATGACGAGCCGCTCGATCGGCAGCTCGGCGATCCGCTCGAGCGCCGGGAGAAGACGCGACGCGTCGGCCTCGTCGACGAACACGTGCACCTGCTCGCCGCTGCCGCTGATCACGTCGCCCGTGACGAGCGTCGCGTGCTCGGGAATCCAGAAGACGACCTGCTGCGGCTCGCCGTCGAGCTCGATCGCCTCGACGCCGGCAGGCAGCTCGGTCGTCGTAGAGGGGTTCGGGAGCTTCGGCGGCCACCGCGCCTTCGGCGGGCCCCAGACCGACGCGCCATAGCGCTCGACGAAGTCGGGCGTGCCTCGATAGTGCGCGCCTTGCGTGAGCAGCACGCGCACCGCCTTGCCGCGCGGGTCGAACGCGTCGACGACCGGCAGGAACGGGTCGATCAGCACCACCTCGTCGGAACTCTCGATCCGCACGACCGGGACGTTCTCGTCCCAGTCCTCGCCTGGTTCCCACGACGGGTGCGGCGACCACCACCAGTCGAGCGTGCTCATCCCTGACGCCATCCGATCGCCAGTCTTACAGTGACCGGGTGCCGGCGATCGAGATGAACGCAGTTTCGAGATCGTTCCGGTCCCGGCAAGGAACGTTCCGTCGCGCTGTGACCGTCGTCGACGCGTTGCGTGGGGTCGGCTTCTCGGTCGAGGACGGCGAACTGTTCGGGTTGCTGGGGCCGAACGGCGCCGGGAAGACGACCTCGATCAAGATCCTGACGACGCTGCTGCTTCCGACATCCGGATCAGTGCGCGTCCTCGGGTTCGACCCAGTGCGAGAGCCGAACGAAGTGCGGTCGCGCGTCGGGTATGTGTTCGGCGGCGATCGCGGCCTGTACGACCGGCTTTCTGCGCTCGACAACCTACGCTACTTCGCCGATGTGTATCGCGTCCCGGCGCGCCAGAAGGCGAAGCGGATCGCGGAGCTGCTCGAGCTGGTCGGTCTGACCGGGCGTGAGCGAGACCGCGTCGAGACGTACTCCCGTGGCATGCGCCAGCGCCTGCACATCGCGCGTGGCCTGCTGCACGACCCGCAAGTCATCTTCCTCGACGAGCCCACGATCGGCCTCGACCCGGTCGGAGCGCGGGAGCTACGCGAGACGGTGGCGGCGTTGCGCGACAGCGGCAAGACGATCCTGTTGACGACCCATTACATGTTCGAGGCCGACGAGCTCTGCAGTCGGGTTGCGGTGATCAACAAGGGGCAGATCGTGGCCGAAGGGACACCCAGATCGCTGAAAGCGGGCGTGCGTGACCGCACGGTGATCGAGGTGGTCGCGTTCAACGTCAGTGATGCCGCGCCCGAAGCAGTGCGCGGACTCGACGGCGTCGAGTCGCTCGCGGTCGAGGCAGTCGATCAGACACAGGTGCTTTCGGTCCAGTCGGCAGAGGGGGCCGCTTTGATCCAACCGCTCCTCGGCACGCTTACGGGCGCGCAGGTGACGAGCGTGACCGCCCGAGAGCCGACCTTGGAGGACGCCTACGTCCAGCTGGTGAGCGAACCGTGATCCGCGCGTTCGCGAGCGGCCTTCGGGTCGACCTGCTGCAACTGATTCGCACGCCGTTCGACATGGTCGGGATGCTCGTCTGGCCGCTGGTCTTCGCCTCGATTGCGTACTTGCTGCTCGGGCACGCTTCGGGCGAGCGGGCACTCTTCACCGCGTCGCTCGGGGCGGCGGTGATGATCATGTGGGGCTGGGTGATTCTCGGCGCCGGCTTCGCGCTCGACACGCAGCGCGAGCAGGGGACGCTCGAGCTCGTGGTCGGCGCACCGACTCCGCTCGTGGTCCTGGTCAGCCCGGTGATGATCTCCCGGGCGGTCTTCGGCGTCTACGGCCTACTCCTCACGTTGCTGTGGGGGCGTCTCGTATTCGGAATCCCGGTCCTCATCGACGACTGGCCCGCATTCATCGCCGCCGGTGTGGGGTGCATTCTCGCGATCGGCACGCTCGGGCTGATCGCGGCCTCGACGTTCGTCCTCTACCGGGCGGCGTTCTACCTCGGCATCAGCCTGCAGTACCCGGTCTACATCGCCTGTGGGCTGATTCTCCCGTTCTCGGTCCTGCCCGGCTGGCTCCGACCGATCTCCTGGCTGCTCGCCCCGACCTGGGGCTTCCGTGCGTTGCGGGAGGCTGCATCGGCACAAGCTCCGTGGCCGGACATCGGCATGTGCTTCGGCCTCAGCGTCGTCTACATCGCGATCGCGATCCCCTGCCTCGCGGTCTTCGAGCACCTGGCCCGCGACCGGGCGACGCTCAAGCTCGCATGAACAACCTCCGCGTTTTCTTCGCAGGCGGCTTGACCAGCTACCGCGCCCTCTTCAACTGGCTCAACCCGTGGGCGTTTCTGTCGATCCTCGTCGCCTACCCGGTGTTCCAGACGATGTACTTCGTCTACCTCGGCCGCGCGGCCGACACCGCGAACGACACCTTCTTCCTCGTCGGCAACGCCTTCGTCGCGGCTGCCGTCGCCGGCATGTTCGGGATGGGCCAGTCGATCGGCGGTGAACGCCGGTACCAGACGCTGCCGACGCTCCTCGCCTCCCCTGCCAGCCGGCTCGCGCTGTTCCTGGGACGCGCGCTTCCGGCAATCGTGAACGGGTTCGTCGTCGCGGCACTCTCGTACACGCTCGCCGCGTTGATGATTCACCTGCACATCGCTGCCGGCAGGCTCGCAGGCATCGCCGTCGCTCTGCTCGCGTCGTGCTTCGCCTGCGCCGGTCTTGGCCTGTGCATCGGATCGCTCGCATTCCGCACGCGCTCGATCAGCCTGTTCGCGGACACGCTTTCAGGCGTCTTCCTGATCGTCACCGGCGCCAACGTTCCCCTCGCACGCCTCCCCGACGGCCTTCAGGTTCTCGCGAACTACATCCCTCTGACCCACGGCATTCGCGCCGCGAGAGCGCTCGCCGCCGGCGGCACCCTGCACGACGCGCTCGGTGCGGTCGGGAAGGAAGCCCTCATCGGTGCCGTCTACTTCACGATCGGGGTCGCGATGCTGCGCTACTTCGAACGATCCGCTCGCCGCGCAGGGAGCCTCGACAGGTTCTAGGAAGGTGTCTGACACCGTCGGTGTCAGACACCTCGAACGAACGGAGGGGGAGGGATTTGAACCCTCGATCCGCCTTGCGACGGATAACGGTTTTCGAGACCGCCGCATTCGACCGCTCTGCCACCCCTCCGAGCGGGGGCAGTGTAGCCGCGCTAGTCGAGGATTCTGGCGATAACTTCTTCGCGCTTGAGCACGCGGACGCGATGTGACGAACGCGCGAGGCGGACCTCGAAGCCGGCGTCGCGGGGGAACAGCACCTTGTCCCCGGGCTCGACGATCGTCACGTCGGGGCCGATCGCGGCGACGATGCCGCTGCGCACGTGAGTCGCCTCGTTCGCGGGGACGATCAACCCGCTGGGCAGCTCGGACTCGTCGAGCTGCTCGACGACGAGGTAGTCGTCGAGTGGATCGAGCGTCGCGTTCGCGATCGGATGGCCTTCCAACACGTCTCCACGATACTCCGACCATGGAGGTCACGAACCCCGACAAGCCGTTTTTCCCCGCGCGCGGCCTGACCAAGGGCGACCTCGTCGCCTACTACGTCGACGTCGCCGAGCTCGCTCTCCCCCATCTCCGCCGCCGGCCGTTCCACATGAAGCGATTCACGGACGGCGTCGAAGGCGAGTTCTTCCACCAGAAGCGCGTGCCTGCGAGGCATCCCGACTTCGTCGACGAGGTGTTCGTCCAGTTCCCGAGCGGGCACTCGACCGTGTTCGCAATCGTCGACAACGCCGAGGCGCTTGCGTGGGTCGCGAACCTCGGCTGCATCGAGTTGCACACGTGGCACTCGCGCGTGCCGGACATCGAGCGGCCTGACTACCTGCTGATCGACCTCGACCCGACGTCCGACGGGCAGTGGTCGTTCGTGCGCGAGATCGCGCTCGTCGTGCACGAGGTAATGGACGAGCTCGGGCTCCGCTCGTATCCGAAGACGTCAGGCGCGACGGGGCTGCACATCCTCGCGCCGATCAAGCCGGAGCTGCTCTTCCCCGATGTGCGCCGGTTCGCCAAGGCCGTCGCGATGGAGGTCGAACGGCGCATCGACGACCAGGCGATCGCGACGACGACGTGGCGTGTCGCGGACCGCGTCGGTGTGTTCGTCGACTTCGGCCAGAACGCGCGCGACCGCACGATCGCATCCGCGTACTCGGTGCGTCCGACCCCGGACGCGCGCGTCTCGGCACCGCTCCTCTGGGACGAAGTCGCCGCAGTCGAGCCCGGGGCCTTCACGCTCGAGACGATGGCGGCGCGGATCGCAGACGTCGGCGATCCGATGCGCGGCATGTGGCGGAACCCGCCGTCTCTCCGCCGCCGGTTCGCCCAGCTCGACGTCGAGCCTCCATCGGATTCGTAACTCCCCCTAACACCGCTCTCAACTGCGCTCCGTACGGTGGCCCCATGCGGCGCATCGTGGTGCTCGCGGCTCTCGCCGCGTTCCTTGCTCTACCGGCGGTCGCCGACGCATCCCCGTACATCCGGTATGGGGTGCAGGACGACGCCTGGTTGGAATATGGGCCGGGGACGCTCGACGGCCGTCTCGATCAACTTGACGCACTCGGCGTCGACATCGTGCGCGTGACGGTCGACTGGCGCGCGACGGAGCCCCGCCCCGGCGTGTACGACTGGGTGCGTGCGGATGCCCTGCTCGACGGGCTGCACTCGCGTGGCATCGCTCCGCTCGTGACACTCTACGGCAGCCCCGGATGGGCGAACGGCGGGCGAGCGGAGAACTGGGCGCCCGTGTCGACGACGAGCTTCGCCGCCTTCGCGCGAAACGTCGCGAAACGCTACCCGTACGTGCACATGTGGACGGTGTGGAACGAGCCGAACCAGCGCCGCTGGCTGCGGCCGACGACGCCGGCGACCTACGTCAAGAAGTTGCTGAACCCGGCGTACGCCGCGATCCACTCGGCGAGCCCGAGCTCACAGGTCGCCGGCGGGGTGAGCGCTCCGCGCGGGTCGACGGGGGGCGTCTCCCCGGTCGACTGGATCGCGGGAATGGCAGCGGCGCACGCACGACTCGACGCGTACGCACACAACCCGTATCCGCTGCGCCGAGGGGAGACGCCGATGAGCGGCGGCTGCGACCACTGCGAGACGATCACGATGGCCACGCTTCCCCGGCTGCTTCGTGACGTGCAGAAGGCGTTCGGCGTCCACACACGCATCTGGCTGACGGAGTACGGCTACCAGACGAACCCGCCCGACAAGCTGCTCGGCGTGTCGTACGCGACGCAGGCGAAGTACGCGAGCGAGGCCGCGCTGTGTGCGTACGACGCGCCGCGGGTCGATGTGCTCATCCACTACCTGCTGAAGGACGAGCCGGACCCGGCGCGGTGGCAGAGCGGTGTCTACAGCGCGACGGGCCGTGCGAAGCCGGCGCTGCAGGCGCTGCGCTTCCCGTTCACGCAGCAGTCACGACTCGGTCGGAGGACGACGTTGTGGGGCCAAGTCCGTCCGGGCGGCGTTGCGACGTACCGCCTGCTTCGGTTCGACGCGGGGAAGTGGGTCCGGGTCGGACCGGACCGGCGTACGACCGCGCGGGGCTATCTGAAGCGCGTGGTCAATGCGGCCCCAGGCGCGCGCTACCGCCTGTGGATCCCAGGCGAGCACACCTACAGCGCGATCGTGACGGTCAGGTAGCTGCGCGGACGAGGCGCTCCGGGCCACGTCTGGTGCCAGGCACCGTCTGGTGCGCTTCGCATCCGAGCCTGGGCCGAAACGGACACTTGCGCGCTGCAGGAACGCAAGCGAACGTCCTTGCGTGACAGTCGACCCGATCGGTATCCACGTCGGTTTGGTGGCTCTTCGTCCCAAGCCGCACACGGTTCGCAGCTTCGATTGGACGCTCGTCCGGAGCTTTCGCTTCCGCGAAGGACTTACCCAGCAGGAGCTCGCGACCGCCGTTCGTGCGTCGCGGGCGACGATCGCTTCCATCGAGTCGGGTAGGTCGCGCCCATCGGTCTCCCTCGCACTTGCGATCGCCGGTCGGCTCGGCGCGACCGTCGAGGAGCTCTTCTCCGACGACGACCTCCGCTAACCCGCGAACAGCGACTCGACGCCGGGCGCGTTCGGGTCGCGCGGCGGGCGTAGCTCCCGCCACGTGCAGTCCTTCGGCTCCTTGTCCTCCCGCCACCGCAGCAGCTTCGTGCCGTGGCGGAAGCGACTGCCCTGCACCTTGTCGTACCGCACCTCGACGACGAGCTCCGGCTTCACCGCCGCCTCTTCGAGCTCCCCCGTCCCCCAGCGGTTCGGCTCGGAGAACCGCCGGTCCGACGTCTCGTCCAAGAGCGGCAGCACGCGCTTCGCGACGTCGTCACGTGTCTTCGCCGCGACGGCTGCCGAGCCGACGTAGTCCAGCCCACCGTCGTCGCGATAGAGCCCGAGCAGCAGCGTCGCGATCGCCGCGCGTTCGCCCTTCCAACGGATCCCGACGACGACGCAGTCCGCCGACTTGTGCTCCTTCACCTTCACCATGCCCTCGCGCGAGCCCGGCAGGTACGGAACACCGAGGCGCTTCGCGACGACGCCGTCCAAACCGAGCGCCTCGAACCGCTCGAGCCAGCCTCGCGCGTCGTCGATCGAACGGGTCGCCGGCGACACGCGGAATCCGCCAGCGGTCAACGCCTCGACGCGGGCGCGCCGCTCGTCGAGCGGAAGCTTCCACTCAGGCTCGCCGTCCCACATGAGCATGTCGAACGCCACATACTCGGCCGGGATCTCCGCGGACAACCGCCGGATGCGCGACTCGGCCGGGTGCAGCCGCATCTGCATCGCGTCGAAGTCGAGCGCCCCGTCGCGCGCGATCACGATCTCGCCGTCGAGCGCCGACGACGGCGGCAGCAGGTCGCCCAGCGGGCGCAGCTCCGGGAAGTAGCGGAGCAGCGGACGTTCGTTCCGCGACCAGAGCGCGAGCTCGCCACCCACGTTCTCGAGCACGCCGCGAAAGCCGTCCCATTTCGGCTCGTACTGCCACCCGTCTGCCTCGGGCAGCTCGCGGACGAGCTCGGCCTCCATCGGCGGAAAGGGAATGACTCCATGCAAATACTCGGTTTTAGACGACTTGGCCACGTTTTCCATCCAAGCAGAGAGGACGACAGTTAGACCGCCCCTCCTCCGTTTACGCGACAGACGAAACGTTGTCGGCGATTCAGCGAAGCCGACAAGATGGCTGCGAAGTCCAGCCCGTCACCAGTACTCCGTGATTCATCTCGACCTGAATCTGTACGTCGCCGGCAACCCTTGCGCCGTCATCGCGAGTCACCGTCAGACGAGCGAAGTCAAAGATGTTGAACTCACTTTGACCTGTGATGTGGCCACTCACTTTGTACGTGTGATCGCTGGTCGGCATCCATCCCGGATAGCCGGGAGGCACGCCCGTCCCGTTTGTTCTCAGCACGCCTGCGGGGTTCGAATTCACCGACCCAAACCAGAGATACTCACCCGGGTCAAACGTGACCTCGCTGCTGCCGAACCAGACCGTGCCGTCGTCGGCGACCGAATCGCCAGGGAAGAACGGCGCGAAGCCCGGGCACGAACTACCGAGGCCCGTGACCACCATGACCCCATCGAGGGGTGGAACAGGGGACTTGGCTGAAGCCGGATTCGCGAAAGCCACAGCGCCAACGAGCGCACTAGCGGCGGCAACAGCCACGAACGACCTAACCCACTCGCGTTGCATCGCTCCCCTTCCCCGAGACAACCAGGCCGCTGGCCGAGCATCGCGCGTCGCCTGACCCATGTCAACCGCTCGAAGACCATCGATCTGCCTAGAGGGTTCCGCCCTTCAACTCTTCCTCATCCCATCACAGCCGGTTCCGCCCGAGGACGTACTCGATCTCGAAGCCTTTCATGAACCACGACGCCCCGAACGCGAGCGCGCACGCCGTCTCGCCGGCGAGCAGTGCCCAATGCGGCTTGCCGGTGTGATTGGTGACGACGATCCAGACGAACGCGACCAGGACCACACCGGCGCAGGTGAAGTGGTAGTCGCGCCAGAACCGCGGCGACCATCTGCTCCCGTGCGGGAGGCGGCCGCTCTCGCGGAGACCGAAGAGGATGATCACGCCGGCGAGCGCGAGGATGAAGACAGCCGCCGCCGCGAAGTGGACGTGCTGGACGGCCTTCTCCCCTCCGAACGTCTTCTGCACCGGCGTCTCGGGGACGCCCTGCGCGACCTCCGCGCCGGTGCGCGCGGTCGGGAAGAGCGGGATGACGATCGCCGCGACACCACCGAGGATGCTGATCGTGTTGTCGAGGTTCTTCTCGGTGATCTTGTAGGCAATCATGAAGAACCCGGTCGTGGCGACCGTGAGCACGAACCAGTCGCGCATCCCCGACCAGTAGTAGGCGCTCTCGGAGTCCCGCGGGAATGGGTCGTTCGCAAACACGCCGTGCAGGACGTAGTGGTCGCCGAAGACGAGCATCGCCGGCAGCGTCAGTCCCAGCACGCCGATGATCATCCGCTGGATCAAGAACGTGCGGACGTACCGGCCGGCCTCCGAGGCCGGGTCGACCGGCCTGCGCTCGGCGATCGGGGCAGGACAGAGGAAGGCCGGAAGGTTCATCGTGAGGGAACGATCTCGCGCTCCGACGACCGCCGTCAAGGGCGCACCCCACGGGTAACGTTGCCCGCGTGAAGCGAGTCGCGATCACCGGAGTCGGGGCCGTGTCGCCGCTCGGCCTCGACGCCAAGGAGACGTGGCGCGCGGCGTGCGCGGGCGAGAGCGGAATCGGCTGGATCAGCACGTTCGACACCGACGGACTGCCGGTTCGTGTCGCCGGCGAGGTGAAGGGATTCGACCCGACGACCGTGGTCTCGCCGAAGGAAGCGCGCAAGCTCGAGCGCAACGTCCTGCTCGGTGTCGCCGCCGGACGCGAGGCGCTCGACGACGCGAACCTCAACGGCTTCGACCCGGCGCGCATCGGGATCATCTTCGGCTCCGCGATCGGTGGAGTTCCCGGCGTCCTCGAGCAGTACGACATCCTGCGCGAGCGCGGGCCGGACCGCGTCTCGCCGAACTTCTTGCCCAACGTCCTCGTCGACTCGATCTCCGGCCAGCTCGCGATCTCGCTCGGGATCACCGGCCCCAACTACGCCGTCGTCTCGGCGTGCGCGACCGGATCGCACGCGGTCGGCGAAGCGGCCGAGATGATCAAGCGCGGCGCCGCGGACGCGGTGCTCGCCGGCGGCACCGAGTCCTGCATCGTCCCGCTGATCCTCGCCGGCTTCACCGCGATGCGCGGCCTCGCCGCCGAGGACGAGCACCCGCCGCACGCCTCGCGTCCGTTCGACGCGACGCGTGCGGGCTTTGTCATGTCGGAGGGCGCGGGAGCGCTTCTCCTCGAGGACTGGGATCGCGCCGCGGGGCGCGGCGCGGAGATCTACGCCGAGGTGCTCGGCTACGGCGCATCGAACGACGCGCACCACATGGCGCAGCCCGAGCCCGAGGCGACAGGCGTCGCGGCGATGATGCGCGGCGCACTCGAGCGAGCGAACGTGGATCCGGAACGCGTCGGCTACATCAACGCGCACGGCACCTCCACGCCGCTCGGTGACGCGGCCGAGACGAGGGCGATCAAGGACGTCTTCGGCGACCACGCCTACAAGCTCGCCGTCTCGTCGACGAAGTCGATGATGGGGCACACGTTCGGAGCAGCGGGCGCAATCGAGGCGATCATGTGCGCGCTTGCCCTCCACGACGGAACGCTGCCGCCGACGATCAACTACCGCGACCCGGATCCGGAATGCGATCTCGACTACGTGCCGAACACCGCACGCGAGGCGCAGGTCGAGGTGGCGCTCTCGAACGCGATGGGGCTCGGCGGGCACAACGGCTGCGTGCTGCTCGGGCGCGCGTGAAGGTCCAGCTCGTCCGCAACGCGACGCTGCTGCTCGATTCGAGTCACGGCCGGATCCTCGTCGACCCGATGCTCCGTGCAGCCGGGACGAGCCCACCGATCGAGAACACGCCGAACCCGAAGCCGAACCCGCTCGTCGAGCTGCCGATGCCCGCCGAGGCGGTGCTCGACGGCGTCGACCTGTGCATCGTCACGCACCTTCACCGTGACCACTTCGACGACCTCGTGCCGCTCGACCTGCCGGTCCTGACGCAGCCCGAGAGCGCCGACGAGCTGCGGAGCCGCGGCCATACGAACGTGTCGACGCACCATCCGGGCATCCCGATGACGCGCGGGCACCACGGCACCGGCGAGATCGGCCGCGCGATGGGGCCGGTGTCCGGCTGGGTGGTCGACGACGTCTATATCGCCGGCGACACGATTCTCTGCGACGAAGTGCACGAAGCGCGCGAGCGGTACCGGCCGCGCGCGACGATCGTGAACGGCGGCGGTGCTCGTTTCCTCGAGGGTGATCCGATCGTGATGACGGCCGCCGAGGTCGCTCAACTCGACGGCACCGTCGCCGTCGTGCACCTCGAGGCGATCAACCACTGCCTCGAGCCGCGCTCGGCCTACGCCGGTGCGATCGTGCCGCTAGACGGCGAAGTGCTCGACCTGTAGCTCGCCGATCGACGGAACGACGACGTCGGCGAGCGCGAGCGCCTCGTCGTCGGGCGGATAGTGCGGATTGGGGACGGCAACGACGCGCATGCCCGCTGCCTTCGCCGAGCGGATGCCGTTGTGTGAGTCCTCCACGGCTCCACAACGAGACGCGTCGGCGCCCAGCCGCCGTGCAGCCTCCAGGTACACGTCCGGGAACGGCTTGCCGCGCGGCACCTCTTCCGACGACACCGTCGCCGCGAAGTCGCCCGCGAGGCCCGACGCATGCAGGACGACGTCGATCAGCTCGCGGTTCGACGACGAGGCGATCGCGAGTGGCACCCACGCGCCGATCCGGCGCACTGCCTCCACCGCGCCGGGCAGGAGCGGTGGCGCCTCACCGTACCGCGCGAGCATTCGCTCGACGATCGCCGTATTGATCTCCTCCGGCGTCCCAGGAACCTGCAGCGTCTCCGCCATGTAGCGCGACCATTCCGGCGAGCTCATCCCCATCATGTCGCGCGCCGAGTCGGCGCTGTAGGTGCCGCCGGTCTCGTGCACGTAGGCCTCGCGCACCTCGTCCCAGACCTGCTCCGAGTCGACGATCACGCCGTCGAGGTCGAAGACAACCGCGCCGACGCTCATTTCCCGCTCCGGCGCCGCGCATGTCGGCGCCTTCGCGCTTTGCTGAGCTCCGTCGAGCCTACGCTCATAGCCCGTGGTAGGTGCGGTACGCGTAGACGAGCGTGGTCGGCGCGAGCCCTTCTTCCACCGCGTCGACGTGCCCGACGAAAAACGTGTGGTCGCCGGTCACGAGCGTGTCCACCGTACGCGCGATCAACCAGCCGGCGGCGCCGGCGATCAGCCGCGGGTCGTCTTCGCGCACCTCGACGCCGTCCCAGAGGATCAGCGGTGGGACGCCGCTTCGGGCGAAGCGCTGCGCGAGCTCTTCCTGGCCGCCCGCGAGGACCGACACGCCCCAGGTATCGGCGTCGCGCAGGAGCTCGTGGATCGATGCCGAGTGCGCGACCGAGATGCCGACGAGCGGCGGGTCGAGCGACAGCGAGACGAGCGACGAGACCGTTCGCCCGTGGCGGTGACCGCCGACGTCGGCGACGACGATCGACACCCCGGCCGGCCAGCGCCGGAAGAGCGACCGCTGTTCCATCCCCGTATCGGACACGAGGCGAGCCTAGAGCACGGCTAGGTCAGTTGCCGTGGCACTGCTTGTCGCCGAGTTGGGTGATCGCGTCGTTCGCGATCTGATCGGCGGACTTGTCGTACGGCCCCGGCGACGCGCCCGCCCACATGACGTCGGGCGTCACCCCCGGGCCCTCGACCGTGGCCCGGTACTGGGTGCCCTTGCCGGCCGGATGGCTCCCGTGCGGGTTGACGGAGTAGCAGAATGCGCCGGTATTGGTGTGCGTGAGGAAGCTGTTCTCGCGCATCCAGCCGCTGCCGTAGACGGAGTCGTAGGTATCGACGTAGATGTTGCGGCCGAATGTGTCGAGCGGGTTGCCGCCCGGCGTCGCCTTGTAGCCGAAGACGGCCCGGCCCTGGTAGGTGAGCGTGCCGAACAGGTGATCCCACTGGTGCCACGCCCAGTCCGTGTTGATCGTCAAGACCGGCAGCTCGCCGGTCCAGTGCGAGAGTCGAAGCTCCCACACCGACTGCGTCGCGCTCGCTTTCACGCCGTAGTTCGGAAGCATGCGCTGCCACGCCTGAAGCGCCCAATACGAACCGTCGGGCGCCGTGCATCCGGTCACGAACCACGCGAGCTTCGGGCCGTCGTAGGCGCCGCACGAGTTCTTGAACGTCTTCCAGTAGGTGGCGTGGTACTTGCCCCAGCCCCCTGCGTAGTCGAGCTTGAACGCGAGCTGCGGGCGCGTGCGCGTCGGCGCGATCGCGTTCTCGGCACCCCACGCGAGCACGTGCTTCTGCTGCCCGTGCGCCTTGTAGGTGATGAGCGCCTCACCCTTGGAGTTGACCTCGAGCTTGATCGCAGTCGCGTTGCGGTCGACGAGCTGGGATGCGCTCGCGTTCGACGCCGGCGCCGCCAGCACGGCGACGACCATGACGACCAGTGCCGCCCTCTTCACCTCGTACCCCTCCATTGCCGCAGGAAGACCAACACCCCGGTTTTCGGCAAAGGGGCGCCTCGGCTACGTCACTCGTCCGAGGGTCACTCGCGCTACGTTCTCGTGCCTGTGAACCGGCGCGAGACGATCGAGCTGGCGGCCACCCTGGCGGCGGTCCTGGTCGCAGGTGCCTGCCACTACGCGGGGGCCGGCCACGTCGTGACGTTCGGCGTCTCGGCGGTCGCGCTGGCGGCGCTCGCCCGCCTCGTCGGAACCGCCACCGAACAGCTGGGCGCCCGGCTCGGCTCCGGCGGCGCGAGTGTCGTCCAGTCGGCGCTCGGCAACCTGCCCGAGCTCTTCATCGCGATCTTCGCGCTGCGACAGGGCCTCGTCGGCGTGGTGCAGGCGGCGCTCGTCGGCTCGATCCTTGCGAACAGCGTGCTCGTCCTCGGCATCGCCTTCGTCGTCGGTGGCCTGCGCCACGGGCCTCAGAGATTCGACTCGGGGCAGGCACGGATGGTGTCGACGCTGACGTTGCTCGCAGCGGCGACGATGGCGATCCCGTCATTGGCGCACGCGTTCCACACGCCCGCCGAGCCGCACGGCCACACACTCTCGATCATCTGCGCCGCGGTGCTCCTCGCAGTCTTCGTGCTGACGCTGCCGTCGTTCCTGCGCGCCGGCGGCGAGGAACACGAACCGGCCCGGTGGAGCACGCTGCTCACAGGGGCTGTCCTCGCCGGCGCCGGCACGGCCGCTGCGCTGACGTCCGATTGGTTCGTCGGCGCACTGACGCCCGCGATCCACACACTCCACATGAGCGAGGAGTTCGCCGGCCTCGTGATCATCGCAATCGCGGGCAACGCCGTCGAGAACGTGGTCGGCGTCCAGCTGGCGGCACGCAACCGGCCCGACTTCGCGATCGCCGTAATCGTCAACTCGTCGCTGCAGGTGGCCCTCGCCCTGACGCCGGTGCTGGTCTTCGTCTCGCTCCTCTTCACGACGCACCTGACGCTCGTGTTCCCGACGCTGCTCGCCCTCGTGCTGGTGATCGCCTCCGTGCTCGGCGCGCTGATCGCGAACGACGGCGAATCGACATGGCAGGAGGGCGTCGTCCTCGTCGGGTTCTACGTGGTGATTGCAGCGAGCTTCTGGTGGGGCACCTAAATGTTTCGCGCGGCGCGCAGGATCGCCAGGCCGTCGGTCAGCCAGTCGCGGGCGCGGTCGACATTCGGCCCGGACGGCGCGAGCGCGACCGTGTCGAGCTGAAGCTGCGTCATGACGATGAGCGCACGGAGCGGATCCGGCTCGGTCAGCGCCTCTTCGATCCGCTCGGCAAGCCGCTCCGGCTTCACGGCCAGCCCCTCGGCGCGCAGCGCGACCCGCTTGGTCGTCGGCTGCCACGTCCTGTTGATCGCGTAGACCATTCGTAAGACCCGGACGGCGTCGTCGACCATCCGCTCGACCAGCGAGAGCCGCTCACCGGTCCGCGCGAGCGTGAGGAGCCCGGCGGCTGCGAACCCGCCCCACGTCAGTGCCGCGTCCTCGATGCGCTCCGCCGCGAGCTCGTCCGGATACGTGGCGAGCCGCTCGTGCCAGCTCTCGAGCAGGCCGCAGGTTCGCAGTGAGACGCCGTTCGCGACGGCGTCCGCGGCCGGCGACTCGGCGTTGATCGACGCGTCCGCATAGTCGCGGGACCACCAGATCAGCTCGAACGGAATCGCTTCGAAGTAGCCGGACACCCGTGACGTCTCCGTTCCCTGCGGCCCCCACGAACCGAGCTGCTCGAGACCCGCAGCCGCCGCGAGCGTGAAGCACGTCTCGAGGTCGAGCTGGTCGCGCGTCACGAGCAGCATCTCGACGTCGGAGACGTCGTCCGCGACGCCGCGCGAGACACTTCCGGTCACGACGACCTCAGGCGCGATGTCCGCCGGGATCCCCGCTACGAGACGCTCGGCGGCGGCTCTCAGCTCGTCGCTGCGGGTGCTCATGCCGCCGCCACCACCGCGACGTTGGCGCCCGTCAGCCGCACCAGGTCGTTCGGCGCGAGCTCGATCTGAAGCCCGCGCTTGCCGGCGCTGACGAGGATCGTCTCCCACCGAAGCGCTGACCGGTCGATCGTCGTCGGCAGCCGCCTGCGCTGGCCGAGTGGGCTGATCCCGCCGACCACATACCCGGTCGCGCGCTCGGCGTCGGCTTGCGACGCGAGCGTCGTGCGCTTGCCCACGGCGCGGAGGTCGAGCTGGCGGTCGGCCGGGACGACGAATACCTCGAGCCGACCGTCGACGGACGCCACGAGGGTCTTGAAGAGCTGCTCGGCCGGCCTGCCGACCGCGGTCGCGACGGCGGCCGCGTAGTCGCCCTCCCCCAGCTCGATGCCTTCGTACTCGTGCAGGCGGAACTCGACGCCCGCCCGCTTCGCGGCTGCGACCGCCGGCGTCATTCGCTCAACTCCTCTGCGAGCAGCGCGAGCGCGAGCAGCCGCCACGCGAGGTCGACGTCGCCCGCGAGAAACACGGCCGCCTTGCGGGCGACCGGCAGGTCGCGGACACGAAGGACGAGTGCGTCGATCGAACGTGCGAGCTCGTCGCGCCGCTCCCGTGTGTACAGGTCGGCGGCAATCGCCTTCACGGCACGGTCGTCGACGTCGAGCTCGCGGTGAGGATCGCCGCCGGCCGCGACCAGCAGCAACGCACGACGGCGCGCGCCGTTCAGCTCGGCCTCGTCGAGCTGCACCGACTGCCCGGCGAGGTATGCGAGCACCGGCAGCGGATCGCCGAGCTCACCTGCGTCGACGCGGACGAGCACCTCTGCGAAGGGATCGGCCATGGCTAGTCTGAGCCTAGATGGACGAAGTCCTAGCCAAAGCCGAGGAGTGGCGCGCCGCGGGTGAACAGGTTGCCCTGGCGACCGTCGTTGCGACCCGCCGCAGCGCGCCGCGCCCGCTCGGCTCGAAGCTCGCCGTCACGCGGTCGGGCCGCCTGTACGGGTCGGTCTCCGGTGGGTGCGTCGAGGCGGACGTCGCGGAGCGCTGCCAGGCGGTCCTCGACGGCGAGCTTCCGCGGATCGTGTCGTACGGGATCGCGGACGACGAGGCGTGGACGGTCGGCCTCCCCTGCGGCGGTGAGATCGACGTGTTCCTCGAGCCCTACGGTGGTGCGCCGGACATCGAGCGCGGCACGAGCTACGTGGTGGTCGAGGGCGATGAGGCCGGACGACGCTGGACGGAAGCCGAGCGCGTGCAGACCGGGCTCCGCGAGAACGTCTTCGCCGAGGCGATCGGCCCGCCGCCGCGGCTCGTCGCGGTCGGCGCGGGCGATATCGCCGAGGCGCTCTGCGCACTCGCAAAGCCGCTCGGGTGGCGGACGGTCGTCGTCGATCCCCGCGCGGGTCTCGCGAATCGCGAGCGCGTGCCGAGCGCGGACGAGATCCTCGTGGCGTGGCCGGACGAGGTCGACGTGGATCCCGAGACCGCCCTGGTGTCGCTCGTCCACGAGGAGCGCATCGACATCCCGGCACTGAAGAAGGGCGTCGAGGGCGGCGCGTTCTACGTCGGTGCGCTCGGCTCACGCCGGGCGCAGGAGAAGCGCGTCGAAAAGCTCGGCGCGGCCGCCGACAAGGTTCGCGGCCCGGTCGGTCTAGACCTCGGCGGGGAGACGCCCGCCGAGATCGCGCTCGAGATCGTCGGCGAGATCCTCGCCGCGCACAAGAAGCGCTGAGCCGAGCAGCACGACGGCGAGCACGAGGTGCAGCCAGTTGTCGGCGGTGTCGAGCGACAACCACCCACCGGCCGCGAAGACGCCGAGCAGCCAGAGGACGAGTGACGCGAAAGCGAGCGCGGCCGGTCGCGCGAGGAAGATCGCTGCCGCGCCGACGATGGCGTGGACGACGTCAAGCAGGATCGACACGTGGAACGACAGGCCGATGAGCACGAGCGCCGCGCCGCCGAGCGCGGCGAGCCACCGGCGCCGGGTCAACGCCTGCCGTTCGCCGCAGCTTCCAGCGGGAGGTCGAACCAGAAGCGCGTGCCGCGGTCGAGCGGATCGAACCCGATCCGGCCGTCGTGAGCCTCGACGATCCGGCGTGACACTGCGAGCCCGAGCCCTGTGCCGGGGATGCCCGCCGCCGCGGCATCGCCGCGGTAGAACGGCTGGAAGAGCTGGCCGCGGTGCTCGGGCGGGATGCCTGTGCCTTGGTCGGCGATCCACACGCGTGCGTGACCGTGATCCTCGGCCGCGCCGACCGTGATCGTCCCACCGTCGGGCGAGTACTTCACCGCGTTCGACAACACGTTGCCGACCACTTGCGCGAGCCGCGCGCGGTCGCCGTCGATCTCGAGCGGCCGGTCGGGAAGCTCGAGCTCGAGCTCATGGCTCTCGTCGTGGCCGAGGGTCACCTCCGCCTGCTCGCGCACGAGTGAGCGCAGGTCGAACGGCTCGCGCCGGAGCGAGAAGCGCCCTTCTTCGATCAGGCGCGCGTCGAGGAAGTCGCTGACCAGGGCGGCAAGGCGCGTCGCCTCTGCATCGACGATTCCGAGATAGCGCCGCCGATCCGCTTCGGGCAGGTCGCGCTCGAGCAGGAGGCGCGTGAAGCCGAGCACACTGGCGAGCGGCGTGCGGACTTCGTGGGAGACCATGCTGATCAGCTCCGACTTGTGGCGCTCGGAACGTTCGAGGCTGTCGGCGCGCTCGATCAGCTCGCTCCGGCTCACGGAGAGGGACTCGGTCATCGCGTTGAACACGTGTGCGAGCTCACCGAACTCGTCACGTCTGCGCTCGTTCAGCCGGACGTCGAAGTTGCCTGCGGCAACCTCCGACGCCGCCGCAACCGTCTGACGCAGCGGATCGGCGACGACGCGCGCCAGCCAGAGGCCGAGCAGGATGAGCAGCACCGGGGTGAGGACGAGCGCGACGATGCCGGCGATCGTCGCCTGGTCGGCCAGCCGTCCCGCGGCACCGCTCCGGTCGGCCGCGATGACCGCGGAGTTCCGGGCGACCGCGTCCGTGTCGGTGATGATCTGATCGAGCCGAATCGTCCCTTCCGTGTGCGCCACCGACGAACGGACCGCGGCCGGCGAGACCTTTGCGATTCCGACGACAGGCTCGCCGTAGTCGTCGATGTACGAGCGGATCTCGTCGCGTAGCGCGCGCGCACGCTGCTCCTGGCGGTCGTTGCTCGCCGCCGCAGCGCGCTCGAGCGCAGTCGCCGGTGCCTCCCACGAACGCGATGCGCGACGCCACTGCGCCAGGTTCTTTGCGTCGTACTCCTCGACCACCTGCTGCAGCGCTACGTCGATCGCGACCACAGCCGCCCGCACGTCGAACGCCGCTGCACTCACGGTCGCGGACCGCGCGCTCGCGGTGTTCGCCGACTTGAGGCGAGCGTTCGCGACGAAGAAGAGCGCGAGCGTTGCCCCGATCGCGGCGGCGCCGAGCGTCGACACGACGATCACACGTGCGACGACGCTACGCAGCGATGAGCGATTCGACGACAGAAGCCAGATCCTTGGGATCGAAGGGTTTTCCGACGAACGCGTCTGCGCCTGCGTTCAACGCAGTGCGCTGGTCGTCGGCACTCTGCCATGCGGAGACGACGACGACCGGAATCGCTTTGTTCCGTCGCTTCGCACGGAGCTCGGACAGGAACTCGAGCCCGCTCTTTCCGGGCAGCATCACATCCAGAACTATCGCCTCAGGCTTCGATTCCTTGAGCACTTTCTGCGCCTGATTGACGTCTTCGGCCTCGACATAGCGGTAGCCGTCGCCGAGAACGGCCTTGACGAGCTCCCGCAGCGGCAGCTCGTCGTCGCAGATGAGAATGAGTGGCCGCAGCGTCCGCGCTGCCATCGTCACCCAGTCAGTCGAAACAGCAGGATCTCGCGGCGTGGCGAGAGGTTCTTTGCGGTCACGGTCAACGTCCCTCGCGCATTGTCGAACAACCCGGTTCCGCCCACGACGGCCTGCGTGTAGAGCAGACGCGTGCGCAGGACTCCCGCTGTCACGAGCGTCCCTTTCGGCAGCACGTAGCTTCCCTCGCAGGACTGCTCGCCAGACCCGACGTCCATGCAGGTGATAACCGCGTGCCCGATCGGCCGCGTCGGGCTCGAGCTGCCGTAGAGCGTCATGCGCGCCACGTCGCCGCTTCCGGTCGCATCGCCGCCGAAGTGGGTCAGCCGTACCTGCCGGTCCGTGAGGCGCACGACTGCCTTGCCGGTCGACTCGACCGACCGGTCGGCGGCGAACGCCGCGGAGCCCACGGCGACGAGCCCCCCTACGACGACGAGCGTCACGAGGCGGGGTACTGGACGGAACCCGGCCACTGGAATTTCAGTATAGGCCGCGGGCTCCGGGATTCCTGCCGGGCGGTGTGGCGGCGGGGGTGGGATTTGAACCCACGGACGACTTGCGCCGTCTACGGCTTTCAAGGCCGCCCCGTTCGACCGCTCCGGCACCCCGCCGCGCATTCACTCTTGTATCAAGCGTTTCGGCGTAGCCGCTCGCGGCCGAGGTGCGCCGGTGCACCGAAGTCCGTCAGCACCGCCGGGACCGCGACCGAGCCGCCCTCGTCCTGGAAGTTCTCGAGGATGGCGATCATCGCCCGTGCGGTCACGGCCGTGCCGTTCAGCGTGTGGACGTGCTCGAGCTTTCCCTCCCGCCGGTAGCGGATGTCGAGTC
>JAICUZ010000254.1 GCA_025935595.1 Burkholderiales bacterium | reverse complement strand
GGGACGGATGTCGCACGTCAGCGCCTTGACCTCCTGGATGTGCACGTTCGGGTCGAGCGCCATGTGCGCGAGGTCGTTCGCGGCGTCGCCCGTCGTCAACCCGCGGGTGCCCAAGTGTTACGGCAGGCCGACCTGGTGGACGGTCCGGCCGTCGACGCGGAGCGGCCGCATCCGATCGGTGACGAGCACTCGTGCCTCGATCGCCGCGCGCGGGGTGACGATCGTCGCCCACCCGCCGTGGTCGAGCCCGCGCTCGCGGGCGAGCTCGGGGTGGACCTCGACGAACATCGCCGGCTGCAGCTCCGCCAGGTAGTCGAGGAACCGCGTCATCCCGCCCGCCGTGTGGTGCTCGGTCAGGCGGTACGTCGTGACGACGTACGGATAGACCGGCGAACCGGCCGGGCTGTACGGATCATCTGCGAGGTCGGTCGTCTGGCGCGCCGGGTTCGACTGCTGCCTGTACAGGCGGTTCGAAAACGGCGACTCCTGCGGCTCGTAGTGGGTCGGGAGCGGGCCGTCCTCCAGCCCTTGCGGGACGAAGATCCAGCCGAGCCCGTCCGCCTGCATGATGAACGGGTGGCTGCCGGCAATCGCGTCGGGGCCCTTCGCATCCTCCGGCGGTTCGTAGTCGGGAGGCTTCTGCTCGTCGAAGTCCGGCACGTCGTCGCCCGTCCACTTCTTCTTCCGGGCGTCCCACCAGACGAGTTGCTTTCGCTTCGACCACGGCTTGCCGTCCGGATCGGCCGACGCGCGGTTGTAGATCAGGCGCCGGTTCGCGGGCCACGCCCAGCCCCACTCGGGAGCGACCGGGCTCTGCTCCCAGCGCGGCGTGCGCCGCGCCGCCTGGTTCTCGCCGTCGGCGTAGACGCCGCAGTAGATCCAGCAACCGCACGAGGTCGAGCCGTCCTGCTTCAGCTCCTTGTAGGAGCCGAGCGCCTTCCCGTCGGCGTCGCGGCCGTTGATCTCGGCGAGGACGGCTTCTGCGTTCGGCTCCTGGATCTCGCCGCTTGTCGGGTAGTCCCACGTGAGGTCGAGGATCGGGCGGTCCCGCGCGGCGGTCGACTCCTCGAGCCGCGCGCGGATCTTCTTGCCGAGGTGGTAGTAGAACCAGAGCTCGGAACGGCAGTCCTGCTTGGGCTCGACCGCCTTGAAGTGCCACTGCAAGAGCCGTTGCGTGTTGGTGAACGAGCCCTCTTTCTCGACGTGGCTCGCGGCCGGCAGGAAGAAGACCTCGGTGCCGATCTCCTCCGTTCGCAGCTCACCGGACTCGATCTCGGGGCTGTCGTACCAGAACGACGCGGTCTCGATCTCGACGAGGTCGCGCACGACGAGCCAGTCGAGCTTGGCGAGCCCGAGTCGCTGCACCTTGCCGTTCGCGGAGCCGACCGCGGGGTTCTCGCCGGCGACGATGTAGCCCTTGACCGTGCCGGCGAGCATCTGCTCGACGGTCCAGTAGACGGAGTGGTCGTCGTCGATGCGGGGGAGGTAGCCGAACGCGAAGTCGTTGTCGGGCGTCGCCGCCGAGCCCCACCAGGCCTTCAACAACGACACCATGTACGAGCCGGCGTTGCCCCACCAGCCGCGCTCGGCCGACGAGCGATCGATGTAGTCGTCGAGCCCGTCGTACTTCGCCGCGTGCGGCATCTCGAGGTAGCCGGGGAGGATGTCGTACAGCGTCGGGATGTCCGTCGAGCCCTGGATCGACGCATGGCCGCGCAGTGCGATGATCCCGCCGCCCGGTCGCCCGATGTTGCCGAGGAGCAGCTGGATGATCGACGCGGTGCGGATGTACTGGACGCCGACCGTGTGCTGTGTCCAGCCGACCGCGTAGGCGAACGCCGAGGTTCGGTCGCGGCCCGAGTTGCGGCACAACGCCTCGGCGACGGCTTCGAACTCTGCGACGGTGCAGCCGCACGTCTCCGCGACGACGTCGGGCGTGTAGCGGGCGTAGTGCCGCTTGAGGATCTGGAAGATGCAGCGCGGGTCCTGGAGCGTTTCGTCGCGTTCCGGCGGGTTGCCGTGGCTCATCCCGCCGCCGTGCGCGCCGTGCGCCGCGTGACCCTTCACGTGTGACTCCTTGAAGCCCTGTTCGCGCTCTCCCGCCGCGCCGTGGACGTCGACTCCGGCGTACTGCCACGTCGTGACGTCGTACTTCCTCTGTTCGGGATCCCATCCTGAGAAGAGGCCGCCGTTGTCCTCGGTGTCGGTGAAGCCCTCGTGCACGATCACCGGCGCGTTCGTGTAGCGGCGGACGTACTCGTCGAACCAGCGCTCGTGCGTGAGGATGTAGTTGACGATCCCGCCGAGGAACGCGATGTCCGACCCCGCGCGAATGCCGACGTGGCGTGACGCGACCGCACTCGTGCGTGTGAAGCGCGGGTCGACGTGAATGACCTCCGCACCGCGTTCCCGCGCTTCCATCACCCACTGAAAGCCGACCGGGTGGTTCTCGGCCATGTTCGATCCCATGATCACGATGCAGTCCGAGTTCGCGAGGTCCTGCTGGTAGCCGGTTGCGCCGCCTCGCCCGAACGAGGTGCCCAGACCGGGCACCGTCGAGCTGTGTCATATGCGTGCTTGGTTCTCGACCTGCACGACGCCGAGCGCGCTGAGGAGCTTCTTCATCAGGTAGTTCTCCTCGTTGTCGAGCGTGGCGCCACCGAGGTTGCCGATCGCGAGCGTTCGCCGCGCCGGATTCCCTTCGGGCGTCTCGTCCTGCCAGTGCGCATCGCGCGTCGAGACGAAGCGGTCGACGATCATGTCCATCGCGTCGTCCAGCGAGAGCTCTTCCCACTCGGTGCCGTACGGCCGCCGGTACTTGACCGTGTACTCGCGGAGTGAGCCGTCGTGGAGGCTCTTCGACGCGGAGCCCTTCGGGCAGAGCCGGCCGCGCGAGATCGGGCTGGCCGGGTCGCCCTCGATCTGGATCACCGCGCCGTCCTTCACGTACGCGAGCTGGGCGCAGCCGACCGCGCAATAGGGGCAGATCGACGGCGTGACCGAGTCCGCGCTCGCGATGCGCGGCGCCAGATTCTTCGAGCGGTTCGACTGCGCTGATTGCCCGAGTCCGAGCGGGTCGCCGTCCGCGAATTGCCGGACGAGCGGCCACTCGCGCAGTGAACGCAGAGCCTTCACGTCTCTTCCATCCCGCCGCGACGGGCGGTGAAACATATCGTGGTCCGGTTCAGCGGCTCCGGTCCGGGTCGTCCTGCCCGCCGGGGCGTCCAGCAGGACGCGACCGCGCGACTCGTGGAAAACATCAGGTCCGCCGGCGTCGTGGGAGCGTGAGGTACGTCCGAAGGCGCAGCTGCAGGCTGTGCGACTTCGCCTGCGCGTCGAACGGCCCGTGCGCCGCCTGCGTCCCGTCGACGGGCGCGAAGAGGTTGTCGGGGCGGTCGCTGTTCGTCGGCTCGCTCGTCTGCTGCGCGGCGAAGCCGTTGCGCGCGAGGTAGCGATCCGCGAGCGACGGCGCGATCGCATTGCCGACGATCGCCTTCACGGTGGGGCCGCCGACCATCACCTCGCGCTGCGGATGATGGGCCGCCCAGACGATCGCGTCCGCGGCGACCTCGGGCTGGAAGATGGGCGGAACCGGCTGCGGCGTCCGTGGCAGCTTCCCGCGCGCCCAGGTGAACTGCGGCGTGTTCACCGCCGGCAGCTGCACCATGGTCAGCCGTATCCGGGACCCATCGTGCAGCAGCTCGCAGCGAAGCGATTCGAGGAACCCTTGGAGCGCGTGCTTCGAGCCGCAGTACGGCGCCTGCAGCGGGATGCCGCGATACGCGAGCGCGGAGCCGACCTGGACGATCACTCCGCGGTCGCGTGGGCGCATACGCCGCAGTGCGGCCTGCGTTCCCCAGACCGATCCAAAGTACGTCACCTCGGTCGCGCGGCGGAACTCCTCGGGCGTGATGTCGCTCATCGGCGCGAACACGGTCGCCATCGCGTTGTTCACCCACACGTCGATCGGCCCGAGCTCGTTCTCGACCTGCTCCGCCGCAGCTTCCACCGCCGCGGCGTCCGCGACGTCGGCCGAGATCGCGACGCACTTCACG
>JAICUZ010000095.1 GCA_025935595.1 Burkholderiales bacterium | reverse complement strand
CGCGTCGTACTTTTCGATGTACGCGAGCGCTTCGGGCGCGGTCGAGAGGTCGACCGACGAGCCGAGCAGCTCGAGCACGAGGCGACGTGACGTGCGCACGCGCTCCGAGTCGGTGTGCACGACCATCCCCGCCTCCGCCTTGCGCGAGCACGACGGGACGAGTGTCCGCGCGCCCTCGAGCTCGACGACGCACACGCGGCACACGTTCACGGGCGTCAGCGTGTCGCCGTAGCAGAGCGTCGGCGTCTCGATCCCGAGCTGCCGGCACGCGTCGAGGATCGTCGAGCCCTCGAAGACGCGCACGGGTTGCCCGTCGACGGTCAGCTCGATCATCTTCTTCGCGGTCAGCAACATGGTCATGCGAACACCTTCAAGTTGGCGATCGCGGACTCGACCGCGCTCGCGGCAGTCTGGCCGAGGCCGCAGATGGACGCGTCGCGCATCACCTGCGCCAGCTCGCCCAGCGTCTGCAGCTCGTCGTCGTGCGCGTGACCGGCGGCGAGGCGCTTCAATGCCTCCTCCTGTCGCACCGTGCCGACGCGGCACGGCACACACTGTCCGCACGACTCGTCGCGGAAGAACTCCGCGATACGCAGCAATGCCGGCACGAGCTCCGCCTCGTCGTCGTAGACGATCACGACGCCCGAGCCGAGCGTCACACCCGCTGCGCGCGTGTCCTCGTGCGTGAGCTTCAGATCCAGCTGATCCGGCCCGACGAACGCTCCCGCCGCGCCTCCGAGCAGCACCGCCTTGATCGTGCCCGCGCCCGCGAGGTCGAGCAGCTCGCGCAGCGTCGCGCCGAACGGCAACTCGTAGAGCCCCGGTCGTTCGACGCAGCCGGAGAGGCAGAAGAGCCGCGTGCCCGCCGAACCTTCCGTGCCGGTCTCGGCGTACTCCGCGCCGCCGAGGCGCAGGACCTCGAGCACGTTGAACAGCGTCTCGACGTTGTTCACCGCAGTCGGCTTGCCATGGAGGCCCACCTCGACTGGGAACGGCGGCTTGTTACGCGGCTCGCCGCGCTTTCCCTCGATCGACTGGAACAGCGCCGTCTCCTCGCCGCACACGTAGGCGCCCGCCCCGATCCGCAGCTCGAGCTCGAAGCCGCCGCGTTCCGCCGCCGTCGCGTCGATCGCATGCTGTACCCGCTCGTGGGCGAGCGGATACTCGGCGCGGATGTAGATGAACCCCTTCTGCGCTCCCGTCGCGAAGCCGGCAATCGTGAGCGCCTCGACGAGCGCGAAGGGGTCGCGCTCCATCAACACACGGTCCTTGAACGTCCCTGGCTCCGATTCGTCCGCGTTGCAGACCACGTAGCGCGTCTCGACGGTCTGGTCGCGCACCGCGCGCCACTTCGTCCCGGTCGGGAACGCCGCGCCGCCGCGGCCGAGTAGCTTCGACTCCGTCACCTCCGCGATCACCGCGTCCGGTCCGAGCTCGCGGGCCCGGGCGAGCGCCTCGAACCCGCCGGCGGCGATGTACGCATCGAGCGACGTCGGGTCGACGTTGTCGCCGATCCGGCGCAGCAACCGCAAACCGTCCCGCTGGGACAGCGGCGCCGACTCGGCGGGGATCTGCTCCTCGAACGGCGTCTCACCGGCGACCGTGCGGTACTTCGCCGGCGCGCGCTCGCACAGGCCGAGGCACGGGCTCGGCTGCTCGCCGGGGCCGACGGTGGCGCCCTTCAGCGCGCACGAGAGATCCGTGCACGCGTGCGTCACGTCTGCCGGACGTTCCTCGAGCGCGAGCAAGGCGTAGAAGCTCGCGACGCCGTACGCCTCGGCGGGCGGGACCGAGAGTCGGCGGGACGCGTACCCGAGGGCTCCCTCGCTGACCCAGCCGACGCGACGCTGCGCGGCCCGGAGCGCGGGGAGGAGGAGGTGCCGGCTTGCGCGGTCGGCGCGCGCGGTGCGGTGACCGTTCGCCTCGGGCGGCGCTCCGAGCACCGCGTCGATCGCGACGCGCTCCTCGTCCGAGGGCGGTGCGTCGAGCAGCTTCAGGTCAGCCAACCGGCGCCACTTTGATCGCGGTCGCCTTGAACTCCGCCGTCCCAGAGCGCGGATCGGTCGCATCGATCGTCAGCACGTTCGTGTCGACGAGCTCCGGGAAGTGCAGGTTCATGAACGCGAGGCCCGGCCGCAGCGTCGTGTCGAAGGCGACCGGTGCCTCGATCGCCCCCCGCCGCGACGCGACGACGGCGCGTCCGCCGTCGACCAGCCCGTACCGCGCGCCGTCCTCGGGTGAGACCCTCAATGCCTCGGCGTTCACGTGCAGCGGCGACGAGTACCTCCCGGTCTGCACGCCCGTGTTGAACGACTCGAGCCGGCGGCCGGTCGTGAGCCGCAGCGGGAACTCGTCGTCGAGCACGTCGACGGGCGGCGAGTGCTCGACCGCCATGAACGGGGCCGGCTCGACGACGTCGTCGTCCCAGAGCCGCCCGTGGATGAACTGCTCGCCCGGATGCTCGTCGTCCCAGCAGGGCCACTGGATGCCGCCGAGCTCCTCGAGCCGCGCGTAGCTCATGCCTGCGTGCATCGGCGAGAGTGAGCGACACTCGTTCCAGATGTCCTCCGCCTCCGTGCTGCCGAGGTCGTGGCCGAGGCGTCGCGCGAGCTCGTAGACGATCTCGATGTCGTCGCGGGCCTCCCCCGGCGGTTCGAGTGCCTTGCGCACGCGCTGCACGCGCCGCTCGCTCGACGTGACGGTTCCTTCCGACTCCGCCCAGCCCGCGCAGCCGGGGAGCACGACGTCGGCGAGCTCCGCCGTACGTGTCAGATAGAGGTCCTGCACGACGAGGTGGTCGAGTCCCTCGAGCAGCTCGACCGTGCGCTGCTTGTCGGCCTCCGATTGCGCGGGGTTCTCGCCGACGACGTACACCGCCTTCAGCGTGCCGTGCTCCATCGCCTCGAACATGCCGGTCAGGTGCAGGCCGGGCTCGGACGGGATCGAGGCGCCCCACGCGGCCTCGAACTTCTCGCGTGCGGTGACGTCGCCGACGTCCTGGAAGCCGGGCAGCTTGTTCGGGATCGCGCCCATGTCGCCGCCGCCCTGGACGTTGTTCTGGCCGCGCAACGGCTGCAACCCTGCGCCGTAGCGGCCGACGCCGCCGACGAGCAGCGCGAGGTTGATCAGCGCGAACACGTTGTCGACGGCGTTGTGGTGCTCGGTGATCCCGAGCGTCCAGCAGAGCTGGGGGTTCGTCGCGCTCCCGTACGCGTGGGCGAGCTCACGAATAGCCGCGGCCGGGACGCCGGTCACCTGTTCGGCCTTCTCGGGCGTCCACGGCTCGATCGACTCGCGGAACGCGTCGTACCCGGTCGTCGCACGCGCGATGAATTCCTCGTTGGCGAGACCGGAGACCACGATCTCGCGCGCGACCGCGTTCGCGAGCGGGATGTCGGTGCCGACATCGAGCCCGAGCCACAGGTCCGCCCACTGCGCGGAGGTCGTGCGTCGCGGGTCGACCACCATCAGCTTCGCTCCGCGATGGATCGCCTTCAGGACGTGGTGGAAGAAGATCGGGTGCGCCTCGCGCGCGTTCGAGCCCCAGAGCACGATCAGGTCCGCGACCTCACGCACCTCCTCGTAGGAGCTGGTTCCGCCGCCTGCACCGAACACCGTCGCCAGACCGACGACGCTAGGGGCGTGTCAGGTGCGGTTGCAGCTGTCGACGTTGTTGGAGTGCAGCGCGACCCGACTGAACTTCTGCGTCGCGAAGTTCAGCTCATTCGTCGTCTTGGAGCAGCTGAAGAGGCCCGTCATCGAGCCTTCGTCGAGCGCCTTTCGGAAGCCGGCCGCGGCGCGGTCGAGCGCCTCCTCCCAGCTTGCGGCTCTCAGCTCTCCCTGGTCACGAACGAGCGGCTGGGTCAGCCGCGTCAATCTTGGAGCCATGGTCAGAACCTAGCGAACCGGCCAGCCAGCCCGTCGTCCGCCGGCGGATGACATCCTCGTCGCGCACCGCGAGCTCACGCGTGCGCGCCCACTCGTCCTGCGCTCGGAGATCGGGACGTCCGGGCACCAGCGGCTCGAGCAGCGACGGGTCGTCGAGCGCAGGGCGGACGACGTCGGCGGCGCGCGAGCCGTAGAGGTGGAGCAGGTGGCTGCGCGTCGGCGCGTCGAGCTCGAGCGGCCAGTCGACGCGCGCAAGCCCGACGGCACCGGGCAGCGGGCGCGGCGCGCGGTTCATGTTCCGGACGCCGAGCTGATCGAGGGCGTCGAGTGCGATGCGCCGGTACGTCGTCAGCTTGCCGCCGGCGACGCTGAGCATCCCGGTGGGGCCCCGGGTGTAGACCGTCTCGCGGCGCGCGTTCGCGGTCGCGCCCGGGCCGCCCGGCAGCACCCGTAGTCCGAGGAACGACGCACGCACGGCGCCGATGCCGTCGATCGCGCCGGCCGCTTCGTCGAGGATCATGCGCACGTCCTCGTCGGTCACGCGCGCGTCGTCGGGCTCGCCTTCGTGCAGCGTGTCCGTCGTCCCGAGGAGCAGCATCCCTTCCCACGGGATCGCGAAGCTGACGCGAACCTTGCTCTGTGGGATCGTGACCGCGGCGCCCCAGTCCCCGCCACCGTCGACCACGACGTGCACGCCCTTCGACAGCCTGATCGACGGCGCCGCCGCCGGATCCTCGAGGCGGCGAAGATGGTCGAGCCACGGACCGGTCGCGTTGACGATCATCGACGCCCGCACCGCGACGTCGTGCCCGTCGACGTGCACGTCGGCGCCGTCGGGCCTGATCGCTGTGACCGTCGCATAGTTGAGCGCGACCGCGCCTCGCTCCGCAGCGGCGACGACGTTCTCGATCGTCAGCCGTCCGTCGTTCGTACGCGCGTCGGCGTAGAGCGCGGACGAATGCAGTCGCTCGGTGCGGAGTTGCGGGACGAGCCGGAGGGCACGCTGTTCGCTGATCCGGCCGTTCAACCGCGCGCGGGCGAGCGTGGAATAGAGCAGCACGCCGGTGCGGACGACGATCGGCCGATGCGGCCCGTCGGCGTAGAGAGGAAACAGGAACGGCAGCCGCTCGACGAGGTGCGGCGCGACCACGTTCATCAGGTAGCGCCGTTCCTGGTGTGCCTCGCGCACGAGCCCGATGTCGCCCATCTGCAGGTAGCGAAGGCCGCCGTGGATCAGCTTCGAGGAACCGGACGACGTCGCCGACGCGAAGTCCCCGCGGTCGACGAGCGCGACGTCGAGCCCGTGCGCGGTCGCCGCCTCGGCGATCCCGGCGCCGATGATGCCCCCGCCGACGACGAGCAGGTCGAACTGCCGCGCCGCGAGCTGCTCGATCGCGGCTATGCGGTCCATAGCGGGTTCGTCCATGCCTTGGTCCCGTCGGCTGCCTTCACCTCGACGCGCCCGTACGCGCCGCCGTCCCAGGGGCGCTGCAGCGCGACGTGCGTGATCAGCCCGTCGTCGTTTCGTTCGATGATGCGGCTCAGGTTGGGGTAACCGAGCCGTCCGGCGTTCGCGCGCGCGCCGCGCGTCCTGCCGCAGTAGAGCGTCACCGACTGCGCCGGGCTGCAGCGCACGACCACCTCGTCGCCCGAGACCTCGGCGCTGCCGATCTCCGGACCGGTCGAGCTGTAGAACGCGCCGGCGCGCAGCGCCGCGAGCACCGCCGCCTGCGAGCGCTCGGCGGCGCGAACCCATGTCCACGCGAAGCCGCTGTCGTAGCCGGGGTGGTGCGAGTCGTCCGTCGCGAGCGCCTGGAGCGGACGGCCGAGCTCGAGAGCCTCGTCCCAGTGGAGCGACGAGTCGCCGCGGCCGAGCTCGAGCTCGCAACCCGAGTTCCAGACCTCGAGGCCGAGCAGCCCGGGGCAGTCCCACCATTGCTCGGTGCGGAGACCGCTCCAGTACGTGTGCGCGATGTAGGGAAGGCCGTCGTTCGCCTCGATCCACGCGACGACGTCGCGCAGCGGCTCGAAGTCGCCCGCCGGCGCCACCGGATCGGCGTCCACGCCGAGGGCGAGGACGTGGACGTCCTCACCGTCCCCGACGACCGCGTTCAGCTCCGTCGACGGGATCACGAGCAGCGATTTCGTCGACGGCTCGGCCGTTCGCACCCAGTGATCCGTGATCGCCAGCACGTCGAAGCCCGCCCAGTCGTAGTGCCGGACGAGGAGCTCCGGGCCGAGCTCGCCGTCCGAGTTCGTGGTGTGCGCGTGCAGGGCGCACCGGAGCCAGTCGCCGGGGGCGTCGAATGGTGACATCCGCGGCGACCATATCCATTCGCTCGCGGACCGGAAATCGGTGTCGCTCCGGTGGCGATTTTGTGAACCCGCGCACTTTGCCTATTGAAATAGGGGGCCGTTCCATGATCTGCTTGTCGGGCAACCAACGCTTGGAGGGGACGCATGGAGGACTACGAGGCCCAAGAAATCGAGTTCTGGGCCAAGCTGGAAGAGGAGGGGATGAGCCGATCCTCGATGCTGCGCCGTAGCGCAGCCGCGGCGTTCGGGCTCACGATCGTCGGCGGCGCCTCGACTGCGTTCGCTGCAAACAAGGCGGCGATGGCGGCCCCGACGCGCATGACGAAGGAAGGCCTCGCTGCGCTGATCAAGGCGGCGAAGAAGGAAGGCCACCTCAACACGATCGCGCTCCCGCCCGACTGGGCGAACTACAAGGAGGCGCTCCACAACTTCCCGCGCAAGTACGGGATCGGAATCACGAACGACAACCCCGACGGCAGCTCGGCGCAGGAGAACGAGGCGATCCGCTCGCTCAAGGGCGACAAGCGCGCTCCTGATGTCGTCGACGTCGGTATCTCGTTCGCGATCTCCGGCGCCAATGAGGGCCTGTACGCGAAGTACTTCAACTCGAACTACGCGACCATCCCGCGCGCTCTCAAGAACACGAAGGGCTTCTGGATGGGCGACTACTGGGGCGCTGTGTCGATCGGATACAACAAGACGCTCGTCTCCAACCCCCCGAAGACGTTCAAGGACCTGATGAAGCCCGAGTACAAGGGCAAGGTTGCAATCAACGGCAGCCCGCTCTCGTCGAACTCGGCCGTGTCGGTCGTCATCGCCTCAGCGATCGCAAACGGTGGTTCGCTGTCGAACGTGCAGGCCGGCATCGACTACTGGTCACAGATGAAGAAGAGCGGCAACTACATCCCTGTGGGAACGACTCCGCAGACAGTCGCTTCCGGCCAGACCCCGATCTCGCTCGACTGGGACTACAACAACCTGGCGTACGTCAAGGAGTTCCCGGCCGCGAACTGGGGCTTCACGATCCCGGCGGACGGCGTGTACGGCGGTGCCTACGCGCAGGCGATCAGTGCGTACGCCCCCCATCCGAACGCCGCACGTCTCTGGGAGGAGTTCCTCTACTCGGACCAGGGGCAGATCATCTGGCTCAAGGGCGGCGCCCATCCCGCGCGGTTCGCGGATCTGGTCGCCCGGAAGGTGATCCCGAAGGCAGTTCTCGCCTCGCTGCCCTCATCCGCGATCTACAACAAGGTGAAGTTCGCCAGCATCGGTCAGCAGACCGCGGCGAAGAACCTGATCGCCCAGAAGTGGCCGACGCAGGTCGGCGGGTAGCCACATAACCACGCAAGCTGCACCGCAGGCACTCCGGCCGGACATCGCGTCCGGCCGGAGGCGCCTATCGTTTGCCTGGGTGGCGACGCTGCCCTTCTTCGCGTACACGATCGCGTTCCTGTTCGTCCCTGCCGGGTCGGTGATGCTGGGCGCCTTCCAGGACAAGAACGATCATGCGACGTTCGCGAACATCCGGTTGCTCTTCGATCACCCGTACATCGACGCCTACAAGACTTCGATCGAGATCAGTCTCGTCACGGCGATCCTCGGTGGTTTGTTCGGGTTGCTCATCGCCTACGCAGCGATCCGCGACGGGACGCCGAAATGGATCCGCTCCGGGCTGACGACATTCTCCGGCGTCGCCGCGAACTTCGGCGGTATCCCGCTCGCCTTCGCGTTCATCGCCACGATCGGGCCGCTCGGCGTCGTTACCGTGTGGCTCCGGAACGCGGGCTGGGACCCGACGCAACACGGCATCCAGCTCTTCTCGAAGACCGGCGTCGAACTCGCGTACATGTACTTTCAGCTGCCGCTGATGATTCTCGTGATCGCGCCGGCGATCGACGGGCTGCGAAACGAGTGGCGGGAAGCCGCGGCCAACCTCGGCGCGAAGCGGTGGCAGTTCTGGCGCTACATCGGCATCCCGGTGCTGATGCCGTCGCTTCTCGGCGCGATCATCCTGCTGTTCGGCAACGCGTTCGCCGCGTATGCGACCGCGTACAGCTTGACTTCCGGGACCGTGAACATCGTGCCGATCGCGATCGGCAACTACTACACGGGCAACGTCCTCGACAACCCGCACATTGCGCAGGCGCTCGCGTTCGGGATGTTCGTGGTGCTCGCCGTGATGATGATGCTCTACGTCCCGCTGCAGCGGCGCGCGGCCAGGTGGGCGAAATGAAGCTTCGTCGGCCGCGGATGGCGGCGAGCGCATACGTGTGGCTCATTCTCGCCGGCCTGTACTTCTTCATGCCGCTCTATGCGACGCTCGACTTCAGCCTGAAGGAGAACAAGGTCGGCGTCCCGTGCTGCACGCTGTCGAACTACGGCTACGTGATCCACAATGGCGATTTCTGGCACACGATCAAGGTGTCGTTCCTCCTCGCGATCGAGACGATCGTGATCAGCCTGCTCCTCTTCGTCCCGACCATCTATCTGGTGCACCTGAAGCTGCCGAAGCTCCGGCCGGTGATCGCGTTCCTCGCGTTGATCCCGTTCGTCGTCCCGCCCATCGTCATGGTGGTCGGCCTGCTGCGCACGTTCAAGGGAACTCCGCACTGGTTCTATGCCGAGCCGTGGGGCTTCCTCGCTGCGGCGTACGTGATCCTCGCGTTTCCATACATGTTCTTCTCGCTCGACGCCGGCTGCCGTGCGATCGACGTGCACACGCTGACCGAGGCATCCCAGAACCTCGGCGCGCGCTGGACGACCACGCTCCTCCGCGTCATCCTCCCGAACATTCGCGCGGCCGCGCTCGCGGCGTCGTTT
>JAICUZ010000361.1 GCA_025935595.1 Burkholderiales bacterium | reverse complement strand
TAGCATCGACCAAATCGAGCGCTCCCTGGAATTCACTGCCTCTTAACGTCACCTCGCGGTTGCCTGTCGAGTAGACGGCGGTCTCGACCTGAGCTCGGAGATCGCGCAGTTCGCCGGAGCCGAGGACAACCGGTCCGACCGACGCCTTGCCGCCCCGGAAGACGAGGTAGTCGGCCCCGAGAACAGCGAGCTTCAGTTTCGCCTCCTGGATCGCGAACAGATTCTCGACCGGCCCCGGAAGCGGGCCGTACCGGTCCTCGGTCGCGACGCGGAGCTCGTGCAGCTCGTCTTCGGACTCGGTGAGTGCGAGCCGTCGGTGCAGGTCGATCTTGAGCGCCTCGGCCGCGATGTACGCAGCCGGGACGTACGCGTCGACGCGTGCGTCGATCCGGACCGGGCGGGCGGCGAGCCGCCGTTGGCCCTGGAGGTCTGCGACCGCTTCGTGGAGCATCTCGACGTACAGCTCGAAGCCGAGCGCCGCGACGTGCCCGGACTGCTCGGCGCCGAGCAGGTCGCCTGCGCCTCGGATCTCGAGGTCGCGCATCGCGATCGCAAAGCCGGCGCCGAGCTCGGTGTGGTCGGCGAGCGTCGCGAGACGTGCGCGGGCCTCGGGCGTCAGCTCGTGCGCATCGGGATAGAAGAGATACGCGTGGGCGAGCCGGTCGCTGCGGCCGACACGCCCGCGAATCTGGTAGAGCTGGCTGAGCCCGAGCTGGTCGGCGCGCTCGACGATCAGCGTGTTCGCCTGCGGGATGTCGAGCCCCGACTCGATGATCGTGGTCGACACGAGCACGTCCGCATCGCCCGCGAGGAACGCGATCATCTTGTCCTCCAGCTCGCGCTCTGCCATCTGACCGTGCGCGACCAGGAAGCGCAGCTTCGGGCACAGCTGCCGCAGCTTCTCGGCGGCTTCCTCGATCGTCTCGACGCGGTTGTGCAGGTAGAACGCCTGCCCTTCACGCTCCACTTCGCGCTCGAGTGCCTGTCTCACGAGCTCGTCGTCGTACTCGCCGACGAACGTCCTGATCGGGCGGCGGCCCTCCGGCGGCGTCTCGATAACCGAGATGTCGCGGAGCCCGGACAGTGACATGTGCAGCGTGCGCGGGATCGGCGTCGCAGAGAGAGCGAGCACGTCGACCTCGAGCCGGAGCTGGCGCAGGAGCTCCTTCTGAGCCACGCCGAAGCGTTGCTCCTCGTCGACGATCACGAGCCCGAGCTCCTTCGGGATGACATCGCGCGACAGGACTCGGTGCGTGCCGATCAGCACCTCGACTTTTCCGGCGGCGAAGTCGTCGAGCGCCAGCTTCATGTCCTTGCGCGTGCGGAAGCGGGAGACCATCTCGACGCGAACCGGGAAGTCGCGGTAGCGCGCGCGGAAGGTGTTCCAGTGTTGCTGTGCGAGCACGGTGGTCGGCACGAGCATCAGGACCTGCTTGCCGTTCACGGCGACGGCAAATGCGGCCCGCAGCGCGACCTCGGTCTTGCCGAAGCCGACGTCGCCGCAGACGAGGCGGTCCATCGGATGGGGAGACTCGAGCCCTTCCATCACCGCCTCGATCGCCGTCCGCTGGTCGTCGGTCTCGCGGTAGGGGAACTCTGCCTCGAGCCGCTCGACCCACTCGTGCTCGATGTCGAACGCCACACCGGGCTGCGTCTGCCGCTGCGCGTAGAGGTGAAGCAGCTCGCCGGCGAGCTCGCGGATGTGCTCGCGCGCACGCGTCTTGAGGTTGTCCCAGGCCTTCCCACCGAGCTTCGAGAGCGTCGGCTCCCGCGAGTCGGCGCCGATGTAGCGGCTCACCTTGCCGATCTGCTCGTGCGGCACGTACACGCGGTCGTCGCCGCGGTAGGCGAGCAGCAGGTAGTCGCGCGTGACGCCGGCGACCTCCTTGGTCTCGAACCCCAGCAGCTTC
>JAICUZ010000322.1 GCA_025935595.1 Burkholderiales bacterium | reverse complement strand
TCGGTACCTGGCGCCGCGCGAAGCGCGTGCTCACGATCGACACCTGGATGAGGCTGTCGCCGGCCGCGAAGGACGCAGTCGCCGCCGAGGCTGACACGCTGCCGCTGCCGGATCCCGGCGAGGGCATGACCGTACACTGGAACTGATGGAAGCCCCGGCCGACAACTACGTCGACGCTCTCTCGCGGCTCGCCCTCTTCGCCGACCTGACGCATCCGCAGCTCGAGCAGGTCGCGCACTCATTCGACGAAGAGGTCTTTGCCGCCGGCCAGCGCGTCATCCGCCAGGACGTCACGGGCGGCGGCTTCTACGTGATCCTCGAGGGCGAGGCGCACGTCGTCATCGACGGAGTGGAACGCGCGCGGCTCATGCGCGGCGACTTCTTCGGCGAGATCTCGCTCCTCACCGAAGCGCAACCGACCGCCGACGTGATCGCCGCGACGATGCTGCGCTGCCTGATCATCCCCGACACCGAGCTGAAGCCGTTCCTGCTCAAGCAGCCGACGGTGATGTACCGCATGCTGCAAATCGAAGCGCGACGGCTGCGCGCCGCCAACGCTTGGGACGGGTAGACCAGCGACCGTTTCCGCCGGGCGAGTACGACGTCGTCGTTGTCGGAAGCGGCCCCGGCGGCCTGCAGATCGCGTACAGCCTCGCCCGCGCCGGCGTCACCCGCTGCGCCGTCCTCTCGCGCGACCCTGCGCCCGGGGGCATGTTCCGCCGCTGGCCCGTCTATCAGCGCCTGATCAGCTGGACGAAGCCCGATGCGCCGTTCGAGCCCGGCACGCGCGAGTACGAGTGGTACGACCACAACAGCCTGGTCGGCGACGAGCCCGAGCATCAGGCGCTCGTGCGCATGTTCATGGATCGCGCCTACGACGTGCCCGCGCGCGGCGAGATGGAAGCCGGCCTCGCCGCGTTCGCCGAGAACGTCGACGTCCGGTACGAGTGCGAATGGCTGACCACGTCGCGCGACGACAACGGATTCGTGCTCGGCACCTCCGACGGCGAGTACCGCTGCAAGGTCTGTGTGTTCGCGATCGGCGTGACCGATCCGTGGACGCCGCCGATCCCCGGCCTCGGCGACGCCCCGCACTACGCGGACACGCGCACGCCCGAGCACTACCGTGGGAAGAGCGTGTTCATCGTCGGCAAGCGCAACTCGGCCTTCGAGCTCGCGCAAGGCCTGCTGCCGTGGGCGAGCCGCATCGTCCTCGCCTCGCCGCGGCCGGTGCAGACGGCCGTGCTCGCGTTCTCGCCGCTCAGCATCCGCTACCTGTCGCCGTACATGCAGCATGTCCGCGGCGGCTCCGGCAGCTTCGTCGTCGACGCGGCGATCGAGCGGGTCGAACGGCACGCCGACGGCTACCGCATACGCGCGAGCTGTACGACGTGGGACGGTGAGCTCGAGCTCGACGCGGACGAGGTGATCGCCGCGACCGGCTTTCGCGCTCCGGTGCGCGACCTGCCGGGAATCGGTGTCGCCATGCTCAACGACGGCCGGATGCCTGCGCAGACGCCGTACTGGGAGAGCGTCTCGGTTCCCGGGATCTACTTCGCCGGCAACGTGATGGCAGCCTCGGCCGGTTTGCGCAAGCACGGTGCGACGTCAAGCACCGCCTCCGTGAACGGCTTTCGCTACAACGCGCGCGTCCTCGCGCAGCACATCGCCGGGCAGCACTTCGGCATCGCGCGCGAGCGACGGGCACTCACGCGCGAAGAGGTCCTGCCGTTCCTGCTCGGCGAGCTCGCGCGCGCACCCGAGCTCTGCGTCCAGAAGGGCTACCTCGCGCGCGTCGTCGAGACCGAGGACGGTTACCGCGACGGCGGCATCGTGCCGCTCGCCGACTACGTCGACCGCGACGGCGGAGACTCGGTTGCGGTCACGGTCGAGTACGCAGCCGACGGAGCAGTCACGCCGGTCGCCTACGTTCGGCGAAACGGCCGGCTGGCCGAGCACGCGCTGCCGACCCATCCACTGCACCGCTTCGACACCGACGAGCACCGCCGGGCGCTCGACGCGCTCATTTCTTGCCGGTGAAGACTCGCCTCGACCCGAAGACCGGGAACCTCGTCTCCGGCGGCAAAGCGCTCTTCCCGCTCGGGCTGTCCGACCCGCCCCCGGTCGACGGCAAGACGCCGAGCGGCGGTGACGCGTGGGCGGAGATCGCGGGCGCCGGCATCAACTTCGCGCGCCACTACGACCCGTGGGCGGCGGGCTCGGCTGCCGAGCAGATGATCAACGTCCGGAGCAAGCTCGACGTCGCGCATCAGCACGGAGTGCAGCTGTGGCTCGCGCTCGCGGGAGTCGACAACACGCTCGCGAACAAGGCGCTTCTCACCGAGATCGTCGACGCGGTCAAAGGACATCCGGGTCTGGGCGTGTGGAAGGGAGCCGACGAGCCCGCGCACGGGCACCTCGCCGTCAAGGGGCTCGTCGCCGTGCTGAACCACGTGCACTCGCTCGACCCCGATCATCCGCTCGCGATCATCGAGGCGCCGCGCGACCCGTCGGTCGAGAAAGGCGGGAGCGATCGCGTGCTCACCGTCGACGCGATGCGGCCGTACGCCGC
>JAICUZ010000114.1 GCA_025935595.1 Burkholderiales bacterium | reverse complement strand
TCGACCGACGGTGCTGCCGACGCCGCCGACGCGATCCTGACCACCGATACGCACGCGAAAGAAGCGGTGTTCCACGGCTCGGGCTTCACGGTCGGAGGGATGGCGAAAGGCTCCGGGATGATCCATCCCAACCTCGCGACGTTGCTCGCTGTCGTCACGACGGACTATCCGCTCGAGCCGGGCGAGGCGATCGGGTTTCTGCGGCCGGCGGTCGGCGCATCGTTCAACTCGATCTCGGTCGACGGCGAATGCTCGACGAACGACGCCGTCGTGCTGCTCGCGTCGGGCGCCGCAACAGTCGAGCGGACGCCGGCGACGGATGCCGAGCTCGCGCTCGCGGTCCAGACCGCCTGCGCCGACCTCGCGCAGCAGATCGTCGCGGACGGCGAAGGCGCGACGCTCCTCGCGGAGATCGCGGTCAGCGGCGCGGCGAGCGCGCCCGAGGCACGGGCGATCGCCCAGCGGATCGCGACGTCGTCGCTCGTGAAGACCGCGCTCTTCGGCCGCGACGCGAACTGGGGCCGCGTGCTCGCCGCCGCCGGCTCGGCGCCGTTCGACGGCGGCTACGCACAGCTCGACCCCGCGCGAGTCTCGCTCTCCTACAACGGAACGCCGGTGCTCGTCGGCGGAGCGCCGCAGAACACCGAGCCGCCGGTGGACGGAGGCGTCTGCACGATCGAGCTCGACCTCGGCCTCGGCGACGGCAGCGCCGGCTACCTGACGAGTGACCTCTCGTACGACTACGTGCGCATCAACGCGGAGTACCGATCATGAGCAGGCTCGTGGTGAAGGTCGGCGGCGCGGTCGCGACGGAGTCGGCGGACCGGATCCTCGGCCTGCGCGAGGAAGGCCACCAGGTTGTCGTCGTCCACGGCGCCGGCCCGCAGATCACGCAGGAGATGCAGCGGCAGGGGATCCCCGTGCAGTTCGTGCATGGGCGACGGCGCACTTCGCGGCGCGCGCTCGACGTCGTGCGCGAATCGCTCGTCACCGTCAACACCGACTTGTGTGCAGCGCTCGGCGAGGTCGCCGTCCCGGTGATCGGCGACGTGGCCGGCGTGCTCGCCGTGCCGGTGCCGCCGCTCGGCTGGGTCGGCGACCCGCTTCCGTGCCGGCCGAAGCCGATCCTCGCGGCGCTCGCGTCGGGGAAAGTCCCCGTCGTCGCACCGCTCGCAGTCGGGCCGCTGAACGTCAACGCCGACGACGCGTCCGCCGCGCTCGCGCTCGGGCTCGGCGCGGAGCGGCTCGTGTTCCTGACCGACGTGCCGGGCCTCTATGTCGACGACGAGGTCGTCGGCTCGATCCGCGCCGGCGACGCGAACCGGCTGCTCGACGCCGGCGCGTTCGACGGCGGCATCATCCCGAAGCTCCGCGCTGCCGCCCTCGCCGCTGCGAGCGGCATCACGGCGCACATCGGTTCAACGGCGGTGGTGGCGTGATCGCTCACGCGCCGGTGCTGCCGACCTACACACGCCTGGATGTGACGTTCGTCGACGGCGACGGCTCGTGGCTCTACGACGACGCGGGCAACCGCTACCTGGACCTCTTCGCCGGCATCGCGGTGGTTGGGCTCGGGCACCGTCACCCGGCGCCGACCGCAGCGGCACACACGCAACTCGACCGGCTCTGGCACGTGTCGAACCTCTACTGGACGACACCGATGCAGGAGCTCGCGGCGAAGCTCTCCGATCGCTTCGGCGGTGCGAGCTCCTTCTTCTGCAACTCGGGCGCCGAGGCGGTCGAGGCCGCGCTCAAGTGGGCGCGGAAGGCGACGGGCCGCACGGAGATCGTCGCGCTCGACGGCTCGTTCCACGGGCGCACGTTCGGCGCGCTCTCGGTCACGGGGCAGCCTGCGAAGCGCGCGGCGTTCGAGCCGCTCGTCCCCGGCGCACGCTTCGGGCTCGAGCACGTCGGGCCGGAGACCGCCGCGATCCTGCTCGAGCCGGTGCAGGGAGAAGGCGGTGTCCGTCCGCTCACGCTCGAGTTCCTCGCCGAAGCGCGGTCACTTGCGGACGAGTACGGCGCGCTGCTCGTCTTCGACGAGGTGCAGACGGGCGTCGGCCGCTCGGGGAGCTTCTTCGCCTGGCAGGAGCTCGGCGTGAAGCCCGACGCAGTCACGCTCGCGAAAGGACTTGCGAACGGCCTGCCGATCGGCGCGCTGCTCGTCGCGGACGACTCGCCGACGGGGTTCGAGCCCGGCGACCACGCGTCGACGTTCGGCGGCAACCCGGTCGCCTGCGCCGCCGCGTGTGCGGTCGTCGACACCGTCGACGACGAGCTGCTCGCCCACGTTCGGGAAGTGTCCAGGTACCTGCGCGACGGGCTCGCCGAGCTCGGCGAGGTGCGGGGGCTCGGGCTCCTCCTCGCGGTCGAGCTCGACCGCCCCGCCGCGCCGATCGTCGAAGCCGCCCTCGCGAACGGCCTCGTGATCGGCAGCGCCGGCGAGCACATCCTCCGCCTCACACCGCCGCTGACGCTGTCGCTCGACGAGGCTGAGCTCGCGCTCGCGCTCCTGGAAGGGGCACTCGCATGAGCGTAGGCTCGACGGAGCTCATCAAAGAGCGCAGGCGCCGACCTGCGCGGCGCCGGAGCGGGAAATGACGACGAAGTTCGAGCGCCAGGGCGAGATCCTGCGCCTCGTGCAGCAGCACGCGCTCTCGACACAGGCCGAGGTCGCGGATGCACTCCGCGCGCACGGCATCGACGCGGTGCAGGCGACGGTGTCGCGCGACATCGCTCAGCTCGGGCTCGTCAAGGTGCGCAACGCCGAGGGGCGCCTCGTCTATGCGCTGCCGGGCGCTGCCGACTTGAACCGGCTCGACGAGCTGACGGGCGCGCTGCGCCACTACCTCGGCAAGACGACCGCGTCCGGGTCGATGCTCGTCGTACAGACGCCGCGGGGGTTCGCAATCGCGCTGGCAGATGCGATCGATGCCGCCGGGCTCCCCGAGGTCGCAGGCACGATCGCGGGCGACAACACCGTGTTCGTCGCGTGCGTCGACGGCGTCACGCCCGTCGAACTGGAAGCCGAGCTGCGGAGCTGGATGTGAGCACGCTCACGAAGCGCGAGGTGATCCTCGGCTCGCTACCGGTCGGCGAGAAGGTCGGCATCGCGTTCTCGGGTGGGCTCGACACGAGCTGCGCGATCGCCTGGATGCGCGAGCACGGTGCGATCCCGTACGCGTTCACCGGCGACCTCGGCCAGCCCGACGAGCGAGACGTCGACGCGATCCCGGCGAAGGCAAGGCTCTACGGCGCCGAGGACGCGGTGCTCGTCGACTGCAAAGACGCACTCGCGCGCGCCGGGCTCGAGGCGTTGCAGTGCGGCGCATTCCACATCCAGACCGCGGGCAAGCGCTACTTCAACACGACGCCGCTCGGGCGAGCCGTCACCGGGACGACGCTCGTGCGGGCGATGGCCGAGCATGACGTCGAGATCTGGGGCGACGGCTCGACGTACAAGGGCAACGACATCGAGCGCTTCTACCGCTACGGCCTGCTCGTCAACGAGCATCTGCGGATCTACAAGCCGTGGCTCGACAACGCGTTCGTCGAAGAGCTGGGCGGCCGGACGGAGATGAGCGAGTGGCTGCTCGAGCGCGGGCTGCCCGTGAAGCAGTCCGTCGACAAGGCGTACTCCACCGACGCGAACATGCTCGGCGCGACGCACGAGGCGAAGGACCTCGAGCTGCTCGAGACGCCCATGCAGATCGTCGAGCCGATCATGGGGGTCGCGCACTGGAACCCCGAGGTCACGATCGAGCCGGAGCGGGTCACGGTCGAGTTCGAGAACGGGCTTCCTGTCGGCGACCCGGTCGAGGTGATCCAGTGGGCGAACGAGGTCGGCGGGCGGCACGGGCTCGGCATGTCCGATCAGATCGAGAACCGCGTGATCGAAGCGAAGAGCCGTGGCATCTACGAGGCGCCCGGCATGGCGCTGCTCCACATCGCCTACGAGCGGCTGCTCAGTGCGATCCACAACGAGGCGACACTCGAGCGTTACGCCGACGAGGGGCGCCGCCTCGGCAGGCTGCTCTACGAAGGCCGTTGGTTCGACGTGCAGGCGTTGATGCTGCGCGATGCGTTGAAGCGCTGGGTCGCCGCGCCGGTGTCCGGCGAGGTGGAGATCGAGTTGCGGCGCGGCGACGACTACACGATCGTCGCGACGCGCGGCGACAAGCTCTCGTACGACCCCGAGCGGCTGTCGATGGAGCGCAGCGCGACCGCGTTCACCGCCGCCGACCGCATCGGGCAGCTCAACGTGAAGTGGAACGACGTCGCCGACGCTCGGGCGATGCTCGAGAAGCTCGGGTGGGAGCTGTGACCGTGTGGTCGGGCCGCGTCGGCGGTGAGCTCGCGTCTGCGGTATGGGACTTCCTGCGCGGCGACGACGCCGAGCTGCTGCCCTACGACCTGCAGGCGACGCTCGTCCATGCCCAGCGGCTATATGCCGTGGGGATCCTCGACGCTTCCGAGCTGGCCGAGGTCGAGGAGAAGCTGACCGCGATCGAGGGGATCGACGAGAGCGACGAGGACGTGCACTCCTCGATCGAGCGCCAGCTCGGCGAGGTCGGCCGCAAGATCCACGCCGGCCGGTCACGGAACGACCAGGTGGCGGCCGCGTTCAGGCTCTACGTCGCGGATGCGTGCGCCGACGCCGACGCAGCGCTCACCGCGTTCGCAGGCGTTCTCATCGCACGTGCCACGGAGAACGCCACTACGCCGATGCCCGGCTACACGCACCTGCAGCGCGCCCAGCCCGTGACAGTCGGCCACCACCTGCTCGCGTGGGTGGAGATGCTGGGGCGCGACCGCGCGCGATTCGCGTTCGCCGCCGCGCAGGCGGAGCCGTCGCCGCTCGGTGCCGCTGCGCTCGCCGGCTCGACGCTCGGACTACCGGCACCGCGAAACGCGATGCGCAATACGATCGACGCCGTCGCGGACCGCGACTTCGCGCTCGACTACCTGTATGCGGCGGCGACGCTCTTCGTGCACCTGTCGCGGATCGGCGAGGAGCTCGTGCTCTGGACGACGAGCGAGTTCGGCTTCGCGCGCCTGCCGGAGGAAGCGTCGACGGGCTCGTCGATCATGCCGCAGAAGCTGAACCCCGACGTCGCGGAGCTCGCGCGGGGGAAAGCGGGCACCGCGATCGGCCGACTGACCGGCCTGCTCGCGACCGTGAAGTCGCTGCCGCTTGCCTACGACCGTGACCTGCAGGAGGACAAGCCGCCGGTCTTCGCCGCCCGCCGAGACGTGGCGGGCGCGCTCGGCGCGCTGACCGTGCTCGTGGCCGGGCTGGAGCTCGACGCGGGGCGGCTCGCAGCGGCCGCGTCCGACCCGCTGCTGCTCGCCACCGACGCCGCGGAGGCCCTGGTCGCGGAGGGCGTGCCCTTCCGGGACGCACACGAACAGGTGGCCGCGTCCGTTCGGGACGGGAGCTTCACCCCACCCGAGCAAGTAACAGACTGTTACTTGCTCGGGCGCGGCATCGACGTCGCCGCAGCCGTCGGCGCGGCGAAGGAGCGTTGGTCGTGACCGCTCCCCTGGCCGTCTCGCTCGCCGGGCGCGATCTCTTGTGCATCGCCGACCTCGCGCCGGCCGAGGCCGAGGCGATCCTCGACCGCGCGGTCGAGCTGCGCGCCGACCCGAAGCAGCCGCTCCTTCAGGGCGCGACGCTCGGCCTGTACTTCGCCAAGCACTCGACCCGCACGCGCGTGTCCTTCTCGGCCGGCATCGCGCAACTCGGCGGAGTCGCGATCCCGCTCACGCCGGAGGAGCTCCAGCTTTCGCGCGGCGAATCCCTGCACGACACGGCGCACGCGCTCTCCGGCTACCTCGACGTCCTCGCCGTCCGAACCCACGCGCACGAGGAGCTCGAGGCGTGGGCGGAGCACGCGTCGATCCCCGTGATCAACGCGCTGACCGCGCTCGAGCACCCGTGCCAGGCGCTCGCAGATGCGCTCACGATCCGCGACCGCCTCGGCTCACTCGACGGCGCGCGCGTCGCATGGGTCGGCGACGGCTCGAACGTGCTGACGTCGCTCGCGGCGCTCGGCGACCTGCTGGGCTACGAGGTCGTCGCCGCGTGCCCGCCGGGATACGAAAGTAACAGTCTGTTACAAGCCACCGTCACGGACCCCCGAGAGGCCGTGGCCGGGGCGGACGTGGTCGTCACCGACACGTGGATCTCGATGGGACAGGAGCACGAGCGGACGCAGCGGCTGCACGACCTTGCGCCCTACCGGCTCGACGACGCATTGCTCGCACTCGCCTCCCCCGACGCATTCGTCATGCACTGCCTCCCCGCGCACCCCGGCGAGGAGATCACGGCCGAGGTGCTCTACGGCAGCCGCTCGGCGATCTGGGACGAGGCCGAAAACCGGCTGCATGTCCAGAAGGCGCTGCTCACGCTGCTGCTCGCGGCGTAGGGCGAACGAGCACCGTCGCAAGGCAAAGAGCCGCGACGGCGGCGAACCCGATGCGCCCGCCTCCCGGGAGCGAGAACGTCAGCCCGAGCAGCGGGGTGCCGACGAGGATCGTCACCGCGGCGATCATGTTGACGAAGCCGACCGCGGCACCTGGCGCGTCCGGACGCACACGCGCCGCACCGGCGAACGACGGTGCGAACGGGATCCCGGCGGCGAGCCCGACGACCGCGGCGCCGGCGACGGCGAGCGCGAACGGCGTCGCGGCCAACAGTGCGATCGTCCCGGCTGCGGACACGACGAAGCTCGCGCGGACGACCGCCGGCCGGTCGACCAGCCGCCCGCCGGCCGGCCGCGAGATGACACCGAGGAAGAGGATCAGTCCGCCCGCGATCCCCGCGGTCGCCTCGGAGACGCCGCCGGCGCGGTGGAGCAGCGTCACCGTCCAGTTGCCGAGCACGACCGAGAGCCCGAACGACGCGGCGTGCCACGCGCCGAGCGGCAACAGGCGACGGTCGCGCACCGTCACCCGTTCCGCGGGGCGAGGCGATCGCACGCCGTCGCGGGGGGAGACCAGCACCACGATCGCACCGACCGCGGCAACGACCGCCGCGGAGACGAACGGCGTACGCCAGCTCGCCCAGAGCGGCAGCAGCCCGACCGCCAGCCCGCCGCCCGCCATGCTCACCGCGCCGTACATGCCCTGCGCGACCGGCGAGCCGATCGTCGAGCGGACGTAGTCGCTGCCGCCGACGAACGACGCCGCCGTGCCGAACCCGGCGACGAAGCGCATCGCGATCGCGAACCATGCTTCGCGCCACCCGAGCGCGGCCGCCGACGCGACGGCGACGACCGCGAGCCCGGCCGCGCCGACGGCACGTGCACCAAGACGGTCGCACATCCGCCCCATCGGAACCTGCATCGCAGCGTGCGAGAGAAACAGCGCCGTCGTGAAGAGACCGATGATCCCGAGGCCGACGCCGTATTGCCGCGACGCGGTGTCGGCGACTGCGCCGACGTTCGCGACATTGAAGCCGGGGGTGAAGGCGAGAGCGAAGCCTGCGACGAGGGCGCGGTCGAAGCGCACCCGCGAGAACCTACCGCGCCGCGCTCCTCCGCTTCCGGTACGCACGGGTCTTCTTGCGATTCCCGCAGAGCTGCATCGAGCACCACGTCCCCGAGCGGTTCGGCGAGCGGTCGTAGAACGACCAGCGGCAGTTACGGCACGCCTTGAGCCGCCCCCAGCTGCCGTCGAGCATCGCGCCGAGCGCGATCGCGACGACCTGGTCGAGCGCGTCGCCGTCCGTCGTCACGGTCACCGATCCGGTCGAGTCGACCTGCATCGACACACGCCGCGCCGCGGCGTTCACGGTCGCGACCGCCTCGTCGTCGAGCGGCACGCCGTTGTTCGCACGCACGAGCGCCCGCAGCGCCGCGCGGAGCGCCCGCGCACGGCGCTCGGCGCGCACCAGCCCGCGCTCGGCCAGCCAGTCGGGCAGCCAGTCGACCTCGTGCTCGAGGTCCTGGCTGTTCAGCAGCAGCTGCACCTCGCGGAGCGGAGGCGGTGCTGCGTTGGGGAGGTCATACCGTGGCAACACCGGTAGGCTA